>CAXUIV010000010.1:20174-24349 GCA_964250875.1 uncultured bacterium | reverse complement strand
CATTGACAGAGCCTCCTTGCTGGATGAGGATAGTACCGGCAGTAATTTCTTCTCTGGTACCAGTCGCAATTATCCAATCAATGTCGTCGTCAGTAAGTTCTCCTAGGATAAAAAGTACTTTTTGCATCAGGTGTCTCCTTGTTTAGAGTGCTGCGGTCTTGAAATAGTAGTTGCATTGTGTCAAAGCACCCTGATTTGAACGCCTGTGGAACGTGTAACTTTTCTCCTTCTATTCTCCCTATAGACTGTACCGAACGAAATCTCTCTGCCAAACTTTAACGGCTGCTTCAGTCATTTCAGGGTTCATACTATCGGTGTTAGCCATGTTCAGTGTAGTGATCACAACTTACAACCGCCTGCCCTTGCTACAGCGAGCAATCAACTCCGCCCTTAAACAAACGGTTCCCTGTGAGGTCGTTGTTGCCGATGACACCTCATCTGATAACACAGAAGCGTATGTCCGTAGCTTGAGTGACCGCGTCGTCTACGTTCGCAATGCCTCCAACCTCGGCCATGCGGCGACGGTGAATACTGGTGTTGGGGTAGCGCAGGGTGATTGGATCAAGTTTTTGGATGATGACGACTATCTAGCCCCCAACTGTATTGAGGAGATGACAAGCGCGATCGCCCTTCGCCCACAAGCTGTCATCTGCTCTTGCCAAGCGGCTCAGGTGGATGAGTCAGAAGTCGAACTTAGTCGCACTAGACAAACTGGCCCTGGTAAGGCTTTCTATGTTCCCCAAGAAGATATTCACTACGGTATGCTGCTGGAGATTGTCCCCTTTGGAACGCCCGCTCAAGTTGCTTGCCGTCGTGATGCCTTTTTAAAAACTGGTGGTTGGGATTCTAGCCTCGATACGAATTGTGATGACATTGATTCTTGGATTCGGGTTGCCCAGTTTGGAGACGCCATTTTCCTCAATCAGTGCCTTGCCTACCGGACAGTTTGGTCGGGCGCTTACAACCAAAAATTCTCTCTGCAACAGCGGTTGGATACCAATATTTTGATGAAAGAGAGAATTTATGCCCTAGTTCATGAGACCCACAGAGGCAATATTCCAAATCTAGAGCACATCCGCAATTACCTGAAGCTGCATTGGAGTTTGATTGGACTGAAGTCCAGAAACGTTTCCAGTGCCATTAAAACTGCCTTTCCTGCTGCTTTATCGCCCGCAGCTTGGCGGCTTCTGCTGCAAGCATCTTTGTCTCGCGGTTCAAAACCTGAGAACTCTCATGTTCGCAAGTCAGTTTTACTCTAGTCTCAGGGGCAATGAAAGTACGTCTATTTGCTCAGCAAGATACCGAGCAGCTAGCACAGTTGTTTCATGAAACAGTTCGTGAAATCAACATTCGTGATTATTCAATTCGTCATGTCAAACGGCCACATTGCCTACTTTTACTACCATAGAAATTACCAACATTGTGGCGTAGGCAGTCAAATCTACCAGGCAACTGAAAGTAAAGCTGTTAAGTTAGGGCTGAATCAACTGTTTGCGGCGAGTATTGCTGCAAACAGTTTTTTCAGCACCTGGTTTCAGTAGCGAAACAACAGATTATTTGTAGAGGATAGGAATCTACTAGTTACGCAATGGAGAAGTTTCTTTAATTGTGTTACATTGTTGTGAAACAAAATGCTTGCGCCAAGTGTCGTTTCCCATAACCAATCGCAGGCGTTCGCTGGACGCCAGAGACATGAAAAGTAAAATTCTATTCTTGCTAAGCTTACCTTTCATATCAATGCCCTTTATTTATCTGTCGGCAACACCTGCCTCTTCAGCTACGGTCAATGCTCAAAAACAAGTACTGTTAGGTTTAAAGCGTACCACCACTAATCCCGACTCAGTACTGCTGGCAAGTTGGTACGACAGAGGCGATGAGGACAACCGAGGCGATCACAGCGGAAATCAAGATCGAGACGACCGCAACGAAAATCATGACCGAGGCGACCACAACTGGAACTCCACCTCAAACAACCGCAACGAAAATCCCGTTCAAGGCGATCATAACTGGAAATCCAACAGGTAGTACTGGAGAGGCGTCAAATTTTGTCATAATCTAACGCCTCCTCTCAACACCTGCTTTCAACTGCTGCATATTACTAAAGACATACTTGTATTAATGACTTTGGTCATGATTAATAAGGTACCTCCGCTACAGTTAGTCACCTGCGTAAACCTCTAGACTAAAGACATCAAATATTTAGCCAGAATAATCTCTACCCAGTGAACAGATCCTGTTCAATTACCCGAACCAGGGGTGACCTTTATGCGTTTAAATGAACCTCAGTTTTCTATTGCCGTAGTCGTACTCATCTTACTGGCTGGTGCAGCCACCGTTCCGGTACTTGCCGACCGCCCCCAGCCTCATGTAACCTTCCCCTTACCCCAGCACTAATCAATGCTTTCATCTGCAAGACGCTTATCGCCGCTCCTACTTGCTTTTTGTGGTGGAGCGATTACTACGACTACCACTTTAGCTGCGTTCAGCATGATGTGGAGCAGTTCGGTCCGCGCCGCCCTCCAAGATAGTCCGAAGGTTGTCGTGGATGAAGTTTGGCAAGTCGTTAACAAAGAGTATGTTGATGGCACATTCAACCACGTTGATTGGCAAGCCACTCGACAGAAATTGTTGAGCCAACAATACACCTCACGAGAACAGGCTTACACTGCTATCCGGGCAGCTTTAAGCCAGTTGGGAGACCGTTACACAAGGTTTCTTGACCCCAAACAATACCAAGCCTTCAGCGATCAGACTTCTGGAGAATTGTCAGGAGTAGGCATTCGGATGGAGCTAAACGCCACAACCAAAAAGCTTACGGTTGTGGACGCGATTGAGAATTCTCCAGCACTGAAAGCTGGTCTCAAAAGTGGAGACCAGATTTTGGCGATTGACGGCAAACCTACTCAAGGAATGACAGTAGAGAATGCTGCTAAGCTGGTACGCGGTAAGGTTGGTACAACTGTCACTCTCCAGATGGGACGGCAAGGGCAGAGTGACTTTGACGTGAAACTGACACGAGCGACAATTGAACTGCCAACAGTAACTTACAGCCTTAAGCAGGAGGGGTCTAAGCACATAGGCTACATCCGCTTAGCCGAGTTCGATGCCACCGCCAGCGCTCAAATGCGTCGAGCTATCCAAGCCCTCAAAGCGCAGCAGGTTGATGGTTTTGTGTTGGATCTGCGCGACGATCCTGGCGGGTTACTAGATGCGAGTGTAGAGATTGCCCAGATGTGGCTGGACAAGGGGGCGATCGTCCGTACAGTAGATCGTGTCGGTGACAGTGAGCAGCTAGCAGCTAATCACACCGCGCTGACTACACAGCCCTTAGTCGTGCTGGTAGATGGCAATTCGGCAAGTGCCAGTGAGATTTTGACTGGCGCTCTCAAGGATAACCGCAGGGCAATGGTGGTTGGAAGTCAAACCTTCGGCAAAGCGTTAGTTCAGGAGTATCGACCACTTTCAGATGGTTCTGGCTTGGCGGTTACTATTGCCCATTATTTCACTCCAAATGGTACAGATATTAATCACAAAGGGATTACGCCGGATGTCAAGATCGACTTGACATCAGCTCAGCAGCGGCAGCTATCGTCTCAGCCAGCTTTAATTGGCACTCAAGCCGATCCGCAATACGCTCGTGCAATTACGGTCTTGGCTACCGACTTCCTAGCCACATCACCGCACTAGAGGATTTATGTTTGTAGAGACGTTACTATACAGCGTCTCTACAAGTATCAGAATCTGCTCGAACAATGGGTATGAGGATCGTGAGACGAGTGACGTTACGCGATGAGTTCCTCAACAGCAATGCTAAATCCCGGTAAAACAAGCTGCGTAGTTGCGGTTTCGTTGTCGTTTAGCAATTGCTGTGATCGCGCCGTCGCAATCATTAACCACCGACTCTCTGGAAAAATCAACCAAACTTCCTGACAACTCGACTCTAAGTACTCGCGTACTTTTGTAAAGACTTCTTCCGCTTCATCAGTTGGAGAAATGATTTCAGCAATCAGCGGGAAGCTGTGGGGCAATACCTTAAAGTCACCAAATTGATTTACCTGATCGAGTGGCAAATAGGCAACATCTAGGCAGCGTACTCGCCCAACGGTACGACAGGCGGTTTCTGTGTAGACTTCCCCTCCTTGACTGCTGGAGTCTTTGTAATTACCCCAGTATCG
>CAXUIV010000010.1:0-20074 GCA_964250875.1 uncultured bacterium | reverse complement strand
AGTCGTCAACTCTGAATCCTGGTCTATGGAACTGAAGTTACCTGGGGTTGTGGCTGTTGCGCATTTCTTTCAGGTTGCAAGAAACCAAAACGGGGAGAACTTGCCACCATCTGAAAGCTTATGACTCAAGCCCCAGGCAACTCATACCAAGATCTCCAGCAACAGATTGCGGTGCTTCAACTGGAAACGGAGCGCAAGTTCAATCGTTTGTTGAACGAATCGATTACCACAAATGATCGTCTGGATCGACTAGCGGCAACAGTGGAAAGGCTAGCGATAGAAGCAGCAGCGGCTCGAGCTGAATTCAGAATTTCAATAGAAAGGCTAGCGACAGAAGCAGCAGTGGATCGAGCTGAACGAGTGGCTGAAGCCGCCTCAGATCGAATTGAATTCAGGGAGGAAGTTATCCGAATCTGGCAGTATTTATTGGACCGACATGCGGGTAACGGTAGCGGGTCTTAGGTAGATCAATCCACCCTAACTTCCGGAATTCCTAGTTGCTAACTCTGAATTCCGGTCTACGGGACTGAAACTAGATGTAGACAGAGGTAGTACATATCACTTTATGGGTCTGAAATATGGCCTAGCCAGGAAGAACACTATAGCCTATTGACGGTTTTGTTGAGTGGCAAGGTTATAGAGTGTTGGCTGACGGTACTGCCTTTGAAGTTGAGTGAGCGCGATCGCAGTGGGGGTGCCGCAAAAGCTTACGCTTAAGCGGATACACCTAAAGGCAACATGAAGAGAAGATTACTCGCCTTGAGCTGCTGGCTTATGTTGTCGCATCTCTTGTAGTTGTTGCTTTTGCTGGTTCGTTAGAACGCCTTCTATTTCTTGCCGCTGGGACTGCCGCAGATCTTTGAGTTGCTGCTTCTGAGTATCTGTGAGATCCAAAGACTGCATTCCTGTTCTTTTACCTTGTTTCCGCGCCGCTTTTAACTGATCCTTTTGCTCAGCAGTAAGAATGCTGTTCATTTTGGAGCGGTAACTCTCTTGAATTCCCTTAATCTTACCTTTCTGGTCAGCTGTTAGATTGAGGCTCGACGGTAGACGATCTCCATACATGGAACCGTGTGGGCCAGAATGGGAAGGGGTAGAATTATCAGTTCCCCCTGTATCTTGGGCTTGAGCTGGCGATGCAGCGTTTGACGGTGCAGAGTCCTGACTTTGCACATTTGGAGATTGACATGCTGTTGCGAGGGTTGCAACACCAACAATTGTTATGGCAAGCATGGAAAGAGATTTAAACTTCATAATTCTCGTGGGCTATTTAGGTTGAAGTGCTGCCTGTTTGTAACACCTCTATCCTAGTAATCCCATCAGCTCACGCCATGTATCGAATATCCCCAATCGACTAATGACTTTAGTCATGACTTCTGATGTGGTGCGGGTAGAGAAGTCTGTGTAGGTAAAATGCCCGCCCCACAGCTTGCAACTTCTTCACGTAGTTCTGGATGAAACTACTGTTGCTGTTGGCATGTTTAAAAGAGTATAGGAACTCTAGCTAACTCGCGAAAATTATAAGGACGTTAAAAGAGATTACACGTGACGTCCCTGCAAAGGCAAAAAGCACTCTTGTAAAATGAATTAAATTCCTTTTTTGAAAGAAATTAAACTTGATTTTTCTTTTGTATTTTCAACTAGAGATATCGACTCTTTAAACTTTAAGAGCATGACTTTTGACACGGTATAATCGGTGACTTTCTACTCATTTATTTGATAAATTTAGTTTCTATGATTAAGACAGGTTTGATTCAATCAACCTCAATTGTCACAAATAGGAACCCCTAATATGCGTTTGAACAAATCTCTAAGCCTAATTGGTGCCGCTAGTCTAGTGTTTTTGGGTAGTGTAGCTGCTCCTGCTTTAGCTGATAGCCCTTACTGGAATAATAACAATACCAATCAGCAGATTCAGAGACGCGATTCGTCAAGGGAGTATCGTCAAGCACAGGAGCAACGTCAAGCCCGTGAGCAGCAACGGTTAGAAGCGGAGCGTCAGCAGCAGCAACAACGCTGGTCACAAGAACAGCAACGCCTACAAGCGCAGCGTCAGGAACGGCAACAAAGTTGGTCACAAGAACAGCAACGCCTACAAGCGCAACGTCAGGAACGGCAACAAAATTGGTCACAAGAACAGCAACAGAGGCAGGAATATAATCCTAATTTTTCTCGCTAGGTAGAACCTAGACTTTCCAATTGCTATAGCAATCTTAAAACATCTGCCATCAAACTTTAGAGACGTGGCATGTCACGTCTCTACATAGAATTCAAGTTTGCAACTCGATCGAGCGAAAATCTTCGCAATTCAATGAAGCAATTAGACTTTCGGATCGATCAAAATCCGAAAGTCTTTTTCAAGCTTAGTCGCTGCCATAGATATCACACTCCGCCAATTTATTGCTAATTTAAACAGAAAGTAAAGTTAAGGATTATTACTTAGCTACAGGTAACGACCGTCGAAAAGCCATCCACTCAGCATCAGCTTTAGGGTTAATTTCACCAGCATGATGCAGCAGGATAATTCCATCTCGAAGGTTTTGAATACTGTATTCACGAGTCTGGATCGTTTGGGCGATGCTTGATAAACTCTTTTGAAGCGCATGTCGATCTGCTTTAAAGGCAGGCTGATACTGCTGATACTGCCACAAATCAGCAATGATGTAGTCAACCTTTTCTACTCGCCGCTCATCAGCGTAAAATTGAAGAGAGTTAGGAAAACGCACGATCGCTCGCCGACTTGAAAGTGACGGAATGAGGTAAGTTGTTGCAGCAACACTAGCTCCGGACGGAATTTCAGCGATTATAGTACGCGCTTGTTCAGCATGCTGTACCTGTTGCGTTAGAGGCACGTAGACCCAAGGATGAAAAGAATCAGGAATCAAAAACGACAGCGTTCGATTTGGGTTTGATGCCAGTGTGAGCAGCAGAGAAAGGCTAATACAAGCAATCCAATATTTTTGAAATCTAGGCTGAAAGAAACTTGGGTGTTTAGACCACCAGAGGATTGCTCCATAAAATAGTCCCGGCACTGCTAGAGTTGCATAGCGGATGTTGAGGCTGAGAACCATTTCGCCTTTCATCAGTAGCAGTTGCAGTAAGGGAAATCCCGCTGTAATCCAAGCACCAACCGAGATTGAGGGGACAAATGCTAGGGGTAGCCAGTGTCCGAGCAAGTAACCCAGTTTTTGGGGAAAGCGGGAACCGATCTCTAATAAGATTTGCCCTGGATGCGTCAGGACTGCCCAAATTGCCTCTAGTGCTGAAACAGGTTTACCTCCTGTGTACTGCCCAAACCGCTCGACGATCAGTCTTTGAGAGACGTCTGCCGAGAACAGCGGCATGATGCGATTCGTCACAAAGAGGATATATGCAGTACTCAACAAGCAGAGAGCAATGCCGATTCTTGAGTGCCGACGGCTTAAAATCGAATACGCCCCAACGCTCAGTAGGGAGACTCCAGCATCCTCACGCACTGTAAGAACAAGAACAGCGATCGCCCAAAATACACTCCACCGTCGTTTCTCGAAAGCGAGGAGTAAGCTAAAAATGAGCAGAGGTAAAGGGCAGTAGTCATGAAAGTTGCCCAGAGTTGGTCCAATGACAGCATTGGCTCCATAGAAACTGCAAGAGACTATAGCCGCTAACCTTGGAGCTAGATGCTGCCGTGCCAGAAAGTACAGCACTAGTCCGGCGGCTGTAATTAAGACAACTTGTAGAACACTGAGGGTAACGGGTGAGGGAAACAGAGCATAAATCGGCAACCAGAGCAAAAAGATGGGATTGAAGTGCTGTCCGAGATGACGGTAGGAAACTGCTGGAATGTCACCTTGATTCAATACCTTATCGGACAACATTGATGATAGGGAACTCTCAAACAGCCTTCCATGCAGCGTGTTCCAAAAGATTTGATTGAAAATTCCTTGGTCATAGGAGGCATAAAAACTGTAATGCCGGTACAGCAAAAGCAGTAAAGTGCAAGCGAAAAAGGAGAATGCGACCTTAATAGTCTGTTGCAGTTCAAGAGGTAGGGAGGAGTCAAGAAGCTTACGTAAGCTGATAAGTTTCATTAATTGATAGAACCCTACGACAAGAGTTTGACTCCTGCCATTAGCTCTAGATTAAATCAAGAAGTGTCATCTCTAAAACTTATGATCTTAGAAAAGTAAGGCTCCCCTCCAAACTCTGAACTCAGAACTCCAAACCATCTTCGTCTCAACCTGACACCTTGAGCCGAGAGAAGAGTCGAGGCCACTTAGGGTTCCCAAGCTTTTTCCGCCATTCCTCCATGTAGGTATAGAACACTGGAGTTAGGTAGAGGGTCAGTATCTGCGAAAACACCAGTCCACCCACAATCGCAATCCCTAGAGGACGACGCGATTCAGAACCTGTACCAGTTCCGAGTGCGATTGGTAGAGTCCCCATCAGAGCTGCCATTGTCGTCATCATAATCGGACGGAAACGCACTGTACAGGCTTCGTAGATGGCATCAAACGCGCTCTTACCTTCCCGTCGCTGCGCCTCAATCGCGAAGTCTACCAGCATGATGCCGTTTTTCTTGACGATGCCCACTAGCAGAATAATCCCGATGAAAGAGTAGAGATTCAGCTCGACACCAAAAATTAACAGCGTTAGTAACGCACCGAAACCAGCTGAAGGCAGACCGGAAAGAATGGTCAGGGGATGAATGAAATCTTCGTAGAGGATACCCAGAATCAGGTAGATCACCACAATCGATATAAGCAACAGCATGCCTAAGTCTTGGTTAGACTGTTGCGATGCTTGTGCCGCACCTTGAAAGCTAGCGGTGATGGTTGAAGGTAGGGTATCGCGTGCCAATTGAGTAATAGCATCCTGCGCTTTGCTTAGGGACATTCCTGGAAATCCCGGCGCTAAGTCGAAAGAGATAGTGGCAGACGGGAGGTGAGTAACGTGGTTAACAGTCAGAGGACCAACGTTTTGAGTAAATTGGGCGATCGTGCTTAAGGGCACCTGTTGACCGTTGCCTGCTTGGAGGTAGAGCAGCGACAGCGCATTGGGGTCACGCTGATACTGTCGCTCTAAGGCTAGAATCACGAAAAACTGATCTTCTGAGGTGTAGATGGTGGAAATTTGACCAGAACCATAGGCGGCACTGAGTGTTTTTTCGATTTGTTGCGCAGTAATTCCGAGAGCGGCTGCTTTGTTGTGGTCGATATTAACTTGCAGCTGGGGAGTGCTGAGCTGAAGATCGCTATCCACACTTATGAGTCCTGGTATCGCTCTGACTTTGTCTGTCAGTATGGGAACGTACTGCCGCAGTTCTTGCAGGTTAAGGCTCTGCAAACTGTACTGATACAGTGCATTGGTCTGTTGGCCGCCAATCGGAATAGCGGGTGGCGATCGCAAGAATGTCTGAATTCCAGGTACGCGTCTCAATTTAGGGGTTAGTTCTTTAATAATTGAGTCGGCACTGACTCGTTTGGAACGGTCCTTCAGCCGAATCGTAATTCGTCCGTTATTAACAGAGGCGTTGGGTCCACTCGCTCCCACTGTCGAGACGATCGCGTCTACGTTAGGGTCTCGATGAATGATGTCGGCTACTGCCTGCTGGTGACGCACCATGTCATCAAAGGAGATATCCTGTGCTGCCTTGGTACTAGCCATGAGTTGTCCGGTGTCCTCTGTTGGGATAAATCCTTTAGGAACTATGACCAACAGGTAAACTGTCATCAGTAGGATCGCTACAGAAACCATCAGCGTCACGAGACGGTATTTTAAAACTGGCTTGAGGGTGAACTCATAGCCCCGTAGCAGTAAATCGAATGCACGCTCTGAGACGCGATACAGGCTGCTGCGTTGGTTGTGGTTAGGTGGAGCAATAAAGCGACTGCACAGCATCGGCGTGAGAGTGAGGGAAACGAATCCCGATACTAGAATCGCTACTGAGATCGTCACGGCAAACTCATGGAACAACCGACCAATCAGTCCACTCATAAAGATGATAGGAATGAACACCGCCACCAGCGAGAGTGTCATTGACACAATAGTAAAACCAATCTCTCTCGCTCCGTTCAGCGCTGCTTCTAAAGGCGGTTCGCCCATTTCTCGGTGCCGGACAATGTTCTCCAGCACAACGATCGCATCATCAACGACAAAGCCGACAGAGAGCGTCAATGCCATCAACGAGAGGTTGTCTAAGGAATATCCCAACAGATACATGGCAGCAAACGTACCGATAATTGCGACGGGTAGCGCCAAACTAGGAATCACCGTCGCCGAGAGGTCGCGCAAAAATAGGAAGATGACCAAGACAACCAGACAAATCGACAGCACCAGGGTGAATTTGACGTCGTTGACAGAAGCACGAATGGATTGAGAGCGATCATACAGGACGTCAACCTTGATCGATTTGGGCACTTGCTCCTGCAGAGTAGGCAGGAGTTGCTTGATGTCATCGACGATCTGCACAGTATTGGCATCCGGTTGCGGCTGCACTGCAAGCACAATGGAAGGACGGTTTGAACCCTTAGCGTCGCTATAGCGGTTCGATATTTGGTCATTCTGCACGCTGTCAATCACCTGCCCCAAATCTTGAAGCCGGACGGGCGCGCCATTCTTATATGCGACGATGAGCGATCGATAAGAAGCAGCGTCGGTAAGTTGGCCGTTGGCTTGAATTGTGTAAGTTTTATCTTTACCAGAAAGACTACCCGTTGGCAAGTTTACATTTCCTTGCTGAATCGCGGTGCTGACCTGATCTAGCCCAATACCGCGCGTCGCCAACGCTTGCGGGTCAACCTGGACACGAACGGCGTATTGCTGCTGACCGTAGACCGACACTTGCGCGACGCCCTCAACCATAGAGATCGGCTGACCGATTGTGACCTCCGCGTATTCGTCCACTGTAGAGATCGGGAGTGTTTCCGAATAGAGATAGATGTAGAGAATTGGTGAAACTGACGGGTTGACTTTGCGGTATGTGGGAGGATGAGGCATACCTGCGGGCAATTGTCCCGCTGCCGCCGAGATTGCTGCTTGGACATCTTTAGCGGCCTCATCGACTTTGCGGCTGAAGTCAAACTGTAGGGAGATGTTAGCACTACCCGTTGAACTCGTGGAGTTAAATGAGTTGAGTCCGGCAATACTGGAAAACTGTCTCTCTAGAGGGGCAGCGACAGAGGACGCCATCGTTTCAGGTGTCGCACCGGGCAAGCTGGCAGATACAGAGACAAAGGGATAGTCAACATGGGGTAGGGCACTAATCGGCAACAATACGTAACCCATGAGACCGAAGATGACGATCCCAATCATCACCAAGGTCGTCATGACGGGACGACGAATAAAGAGTTCTGAAAGGTTCATGAGCTTAGTCCTAGAAACATGGTGTTTTATGCTTCAATCCGGTGTTAAGCTGCTGAGAGCAACGTGAAGTCACCCAGATGCAACAGTTGCTTTGTAAATAACGGACGTTCACAATTGGTGAATCCTAACTTCAAATAACTTTTCCTAAACTCTTCAAATCCTGGTTCACTGTTAAGAATGGTGTAAGGATTAACAAAAATTTTAGAGTTTGCTCCATACAGAACACACTCCTGTCCAGGACAATTCGCCTGCTCATATCCATAAGGTATAAAGCGGCTTGCAAGAAGATAGATTCTATCGGCACTGTAGGATGCCAGCTGAGATAAATTGGGGTATTTGTATCGTTCATAGTCTTTATAGAAGCCAGAGACTATAAGAAAAACAGGTCTCTCCTCGTTGAGAGCTTTGACTAATAGAGGTAGTCTACTCGTGCTAATTTCCAATTCATTCCCATCCTGACAATCAAAATGCCCACAATAGCCCTCTTCACGAACCCTGTGAGTTTGGATATAAATTGGGCCATGTGGTGTCGTAAATGATGCTCGGTCTGGGACAGGCGTATTGTTAATGGGCGGATTGTAATAGTTAATTGCTTGGTTTTCTAACCTACTTAGTACCTTTCCTAAATCTTTAATTCTTGCCAACGCATCTTCCGGCAAAATTCGATATCGAATGACAGCACCTTCAATTTCTTCAAACTGTGCTTGTCTATGGTGATTTAAGTGACGGCTTCTCAAGTTGCGTGCAAGACCGACATACATCACCGGGCAAGCACGAGCGCCTATATAATAGACGCCAGGTTGAGACGGTAGTTCTTTAGATTGCTTGTAATTTAGAGTTGGCATTTCTTTATGATTTAGATTTAACTTCATGATGCTTCTTATATGTGAGGCGAGATGATTTAAGTTTTTTTGCTAGTAGACTAACATAAACAGTCGTTAAAACCCCCTTTACAATTTCACAAAGGCAAATATAGGACAACTCCCTTCCACTCTAACTGGTTACTGCAATTGACAAGCAATGGCAATTCATCTATTGTCCGTCTGATGACATCCGGTCGTTAACTACAAACAAACCCAACATTTGCTCTCCCCTTAACAATCGCTCATAAGCAAAATCTGACATCGTTGCGCGATCATGAGTCAGAACAATGCGGTCGTTGGTTGCTGCCCAATGCAAAATTGTTGGGTCATCGACTGTCTGCAACCCTACATCCTGAACGCGGAGTAAGTCAAGATTCGGTTGACGCAGAAATAGCCCCCGCAGGATATCGCCATTGAAGTTCTCATCGCTCAACAACTTCAGCATTGCCACCTTTTAAGATTGTTGCTGACCTAACAAGCGAGACCGAATCAAACTCAAATCAGGTTGAACGCTGGACAGACGTTGACGAACGGATTCAGCTAATTGCTCGCGTCGGTCGAGGTATGCCTCCACAGCGTCTCGATGTCGAAGATAGTAACCAATTGTTAGATAAACATCAGATAAAGACAAGGATGAGTAACGTTGGACAATAGATTCTGAGGATGCACCGTCTTGAAAGGCATGGATTACCAGTTCCAATAAAACCCTTGTATTTCCCACTCGAATTGCGCCTGTTGCATCTTCACGTAAGGGAGGAATTTCTTTTTCTAGTGCTAGTTTCATGGGTCGATCTCCTTTAATGTATGTAGCTCGATAATGCGATCATCCAAGTAAGAGGATACAAAAATCAGGGCTTGCTTTTTTAGTTTTTGCAGTGATATGGAAATAACTCCTACAAACGCTAGTATCTAAATTCTAGTAAGGGTGGTTGTTAATTTGTCTTTCTAAGAATTAAGAACGACCTCCTGCTAAGGAAAAAATCTGACGAAACTTAAATTGCTTGAGCTGTTTCCGCCATGCTTCCATGTAGGTGAAAAACACTGGAGTTAGGTAGAGAGTCAAGAGCTGAGAAAATACCAGTCCACCTACCACTGCAATTCCCAGAGGGCGGCGAGACTCGGAACCTGCACCAAAGCCTAGGGCGATTGGTAGGGTCCCCATCAGCGCTGCCATTGTTGTCATCATGATGGGGCGAAAGCGAATCAGGCAGGCTTCATAGATGGCATCAAACGGACTTTTCCCTTCGTTTCGCTGCGCCTCAATTGCAAAGTCCACCATCATGATGCCGTTTTTCTTGACGATGCCCACCAACAGCATGATGCCGATGAAGGAGTAGACGTTCAGTTCAACTCCAAAGATTAATAGCGTGAGCAACGCTCCAAATCCAGCTGAAGGTAAACCAGAAAGAATGGTCAGAGGGTGAATGAAATCTTCGTAGAGGATACCAAGGATCAGATAGATCACTAAGATGGCGACAACTAGCAAGAGTCCTAGACTCGGTAGCGAAGACTGAAACACCTGACTCGCACCCTGGAAGTTGGTGGAGATGCTGCTGGGAATAACTTGATGAACGAGGTCTTCCACAGCTTGATTGGCTGCTCCTAGTGATACTCCAGGTGCCAGGTTGAAGGAAATGGTAGCGGCGTTCATTCGACCGAAGTGATTGATCATCAGCGGTCCAACACCCTGAGATAATTGGGCGAAGGTGCTGAGGGGAATCTCTGAACTAACGGCGGAAGCGTTTGTGTTAGAAGTGCCGGAGCCGGAAGTACCGTTGCCTGAGCCGGAGGTACCAGTACTGGTGCCGGAAGTGCCAGCACCGGAAGTGCTGCTGGTGCCGCTGGTACCACTACTGGAGCTGATATAGAGCATCATCAAGGCGTTGGGGTCTTGCTGATACTGGGGATCCAGACCCAGAATGACTTCGTACTCATCACTAGCACCGTAGATGGTTGACACTTGGTAAGAGCCGTAAGCGTTCCTTAACGTGTCTTCAATTTGCTGGGCAGTAATACCAAGAGCTGAGGCTTTGTCGCGGTCAACGTTAAGCTTGATTTGGGGTGCGATGTGCAAATCGCTGTTGACATCCTGGAGTTCCGGGAGAGCTTGCAGCTTGGCGACGAGCTGCGGCACATATTGTTGAAGTGGTTGGACGTCAGTACTCTGTAGTGCCAGTTGATACTGCCCTGTAGACTGCTGCGTACCGATAGGAATCGCCGGAGGATTTTGTAAGAACACTTGAATGCCCGGAACAGCCGTCAGCTTGGTGCGCAACTCTTGGACGACCTGTTCGGCGCTGGCTTGGCGTTGCGATCGCGGCTTGAGGCGGATAATCAGGTTACCAGAGTTGCCTGCTACAGCTGCCCCGCTACCGCTGGCACTCGAACCTGGCCCGATATTAGAATTCACTGCGTCCACATTCGGGTCTTGCCGAATCATGGCAACCGCTGCCTGCTGGTGACGCACCAAATCATCAAAGGAAGCATCCGAGGCAGCTTGCGTAACTGCGGTAATTTGTCCGGTATCTTCGCTAGGAATGAAACCTTTGGGAACAATGACAAACAGATAAACGGTAACGACCAAAATGATACCAGACAGAATCATCGTGGTGAGGTGGTACTTCAAAGCGATGCGCAGGCTCCAGTCATAGGCTCCAAGCAAGCGATCAAAGACATACTCTGAGGCTCTATACAGCCGACTTTGACGCCCGTGGGACGGGGCACGGAGAAAGCGGCTGCACAGCATGGGAGTGAGAGACAGAGAGACAAACCCAGATACCAGGATTGCTACGGCGATCGTGACGGCAAACTCATGGAACAGTCGGCCTAACAATCCGCCCATGAACAGCATCGGGATAAATACCGCTACCAGTGAGAGCGTCATTGACAAAATGGTGAAACTAATCTCTCTAGAGCCGTTTAAGGCAGCTTCTAGAGGACGTTCGCCCATTTCGAGGTGGCGGACGATATTTTCTAGCATGACGATCGCATCATCCACCACGAAACCCACCGAGAGAGTCAATGCCATCATCGACAGGTTATCCAGCGAGTAGTCCAGCATGTACATGACTGCGAAGGTGGCAATCAGCGACACGGGCAACGCTAGACTGGGAATCACCGTGGCGGAGAGATTCCGCAGGAATAGAAAGATCACCAGGACAACCAGGGCGATCGTCAGCATTAGGGTAAATTTGACGTCATCTACTGAGTCCCGAATTGACTGAGACGCATCATAGAAGACGCCGATTTTTAGCGATTGAGGAATCTGCGCCTGTAATTTCGGCAGCGCTGCTTTGATCTTGTCTGCCACCTGCACTGTATTTGTGCCCGGTTGCCGCTGAATCGTCAGAATAATAGCGCGGGTGTCGTTATACCAGCTTGCCACCTTGTCGTTTTGGACACTGTCAACCACTCGGCCCAGCTGATTGAGGTAGATCGGCGCAGCGTTGCGGTAGGCGACGATCAGCGATCGATAAGCTGCGGCATCCTCTAGTTGACCGTTTGCCTGTACTGAGAAGTTTTTGTAATTGCCAGAAAGACTACCTGTAGGCAGATTGACGTTTCCTTGTTGAATTGCCGTCTGCACCTGATCCAAGCCAATCTGCTGACTTGCCAATCGCTGCGGATCCATCTGAATGCGAGCCGCATACTTTTGGGAACCGTAAACCTGCACCTGAGCTACACCATCGATTGTGGATAGCTTCTGAGCCAGGTAGGTTTCGGCATAGTTGTCTACTTGGGAAAGCTGTAGGGTGGGAGAAGACAGATAGAGGTAGAGGATTGGCTGGTCAGCTGGGTTGACTTTGCTGTAGGAAGGAGGATTGGGTAGGTCGTTGGGAACCTGTCCAGACGCTGCCGAAATTGCCGCTTCCACATCTTGCGCGGCATCGTCAATGCTACGGTCGAGGTTAAATTGCAGCGTAATTTGGGTACTGCCCAATGTGCTGGTTGAGTTCAGCGAGTCGAGTCCGGCAATGCTAGAAAATTGCTTTTCTAAGGGACGAGCGACGGACGACGCCATCGTCTCCGGACTAGCTCCTGGTCGCGATGCCGATACCTGAATGGTGGGGTAATCAACGTTGGGTAGGTCGCTGATCGGCAGTGAGTTATAGCCCATGAGACCGAAGATGATGATACCTATCATCACCAGGGTCGTCATGATGGGGCGACGAATAAATAATTCCGAGAGATTCATTGATAGTTAATTAGGAGTAAGTAAATTGGGTATTACCCATCAGCTCGAATGGTGGGTAGTGCCCACCCAGTATGCTTATGTTGATTTGTCTCCCCCTGCGGCTCTTTTCCGCCGGGTTCCCGTACTTTGGCCTGCGCTTCCTGTTGACTGCGAGGCACCTTTGATTCGCACTTTGTTACCAGAGATGAGATTTGCCTGACCGTCAGTTACAACTGTGTCCCCAGGTTGCAGTCCTTGCTGAATCACGTTCAGCCCATTCATCGTGCTGCCAACGGTAACGGGCACATTCGCCACCGTCATGTCAGGCTTAAGTACGAAGACAAACTGACCATTGGGACCGTTTTGAACTGCTTGCGAGGGAACGACGGTGGCATTTGGTATGGTGGTGAGTGTCATCGTCGTGTTAACGTACTCACCAGGCCACAGCTGCCCTTGAGGATTGTCAAAGTTACCTAAGAGCTGAATGGTGCCGGTGGTGTTATCAACCGTGTTATTCACAAACGTCAGCACACCCGGTATCGAATGACCATTGCCGTTAGGAAAGGTGACATCCACCTTCAGCTTATTATTCTGCGCATACTTCTGAATCTGTGGCAGATTCACTTCGGGGATCGCAAAGGAGACCTGAATTGGGTGAATCTGATCAATTGTTAATAAGGGATTGGCGCTGTTAGCCTGGACCACATTACCCTGATTCACAAGGATGTCTCCAGCGCGACCGTCAATCGGGGCGTAGATTTTGGTGTACGAAAGCTGCACTTGGGCAGTTTGCAATGCTCCTTCGTCTGCCTTGACAACTCCCTGTGCGTTCTGGATCTGCGCTTGATCCACGCTCAAAGCTGCCTGAGCGTTGGCGATCGCCTGCCTATCTGCTCGAAGGGTTGCCGTGTCCGCTTGTTTAGTCGTGGAGTACTGCTGAGCCTGATCCTGACTAACAGCCCCCTGCTTGTACAAGTCATTGTAACGAGTGGCTTCGGAGCGGGCGAGCTGTGCTTGGGCCTGGTCTTTCGCTAGGTTTGCTTGCGCTTGCCCCACCTGCGTTGAGTCTTTGTTGAGGGTTGCTCTAGCTTGCTGCACTTGTGCCAAGTCTCTCGCCAGAGTTCCTTGTGCTTGCTGAATGGCGGCATCTTGAGTGCGGTTATCTAGAGTGACTAGGAGCTGCCCTTTCTTTACGTCCTGCCCTTTTTTAAAGTAGATTCCAGTGACTTGTCCGCCGACTTGGGGCGTGACTGATACAGTAGCCTCAGCTTGAACGTGACCAATTGCCTGCAACTGCACTGGTACCGTTTTTTGGCTTGCCTTCGCCACGGTGACAACAGGTATCGTCTGCTTTCTAGCGTCAGATTTTGCAGCGCTGTTAGGCTTAAAAACCGCATGAATAGCAAATAAGCCCAGCGTTGTGAGCAAAGTTCCACAGACTAAGACCACACCAATCCGCTTAGCGCGTGAAGGCTTGAGCTTGAATTCTAGGTGATTCTCCGCTGAATCACTGGAAATGTTGTTTTGCATGAGAGCCTGCCTCTAATACGTTTAAGTTGATGGTGAATCTGTGTTTGCTTTACAACTTTGATTCTAGAAATTGACACGAACGTTTACATGTAGCGGAGTTCCTAAACTAACTAGTAAAAAACTACTAAGCTAATGTGACTTTTTTCCTATCCCAAAGGTAGTAAACCATTAGGAAAGACTCTAACAAAACTGGATGTAGATTTGTTAGAGATAGAGGATGTTTGGCAACGTCTTTTTTATTCTTAACTTCAATAGGGACTTCATCTTCACCCTGCCTCCTATGCGTCCTACTTCTCAACCGTTTCGTCTGTTGCTTTATCTGGAGTGGCTGTTATTATTCACCGCAGCGCTCATGGAAGTTTTCCTACCGTTTCAGCTGTCCTGGCGGTTGCTGCTGCGAGTCCTCGCGATCGCCGCCTTTGGTCTAATGGGTTTAAGACTGCCAACTGAAGGGTTGAAAGCAAAATTGCTCTACACTGGACTAGAATTCGGCCTGATTGTGCTTTTTGCGACTCAGTACGGTCTGTCTACTCGTTCCGTTTTCCTGCTTTGTCTGGTGCTGCTAATGCGGAGTTGCCTGGTATTTGGGCGACAGGGACAGTTGGCAGTATTAAGCTCAGCTCTCATCTGCTATGGAACGCTGCTGTTGTCAAGACCCATTATCCCTGAGAGGTTAAAAGTCATAGCCGCTGCATGGGATTGGCGACTAAGTTCCGTGCTGTTATATGGCTTGACGTTGGTATTTGCTTTACTGCTGATCAATGCTTTGCTTGCAGAGCGGCAGAGTCGAGAGCAGCTGCAAATCGCCCATCAAGAGCTAGAAACTACCCACGAGCAGTTGCGATATTATGCGTTGAGAATCGAAGACCAGGCAACCTTACAGGAGCGCAACCGGATTGCCCGTGAGATTCATGACGGACTTGGACATACGCTAGCCGCTCAGACCATTCAGATTAACAACACCCTGCTGTTCTGGCAATCGAACAATGATAAGGCATTGACATTTCTCAAACAGGCGAAGCAACTGGGGGCCGAGGCGCTGTTAGAAATCCGGCGATCAGTTTCAGTCTTGCGATCAAACCCGTTGCAAGGGCAACCCTTGGAATCGGCCATTGAAAAGCTGCTGAAGGACTTTCAGCACAATACGGGAATTGAATTGTCTAGCAAAATCTATTTGCCATCATTCCTACCCACAGAAGTGAATACAACTCTGTACCGCATTGTGCAAGAATCTCTAACAAACATCTGCAAGCATGCCCAGGCAACGGCTGTTGTCGTTCAGTTGAAGCAGGAGACTGGGATGCTGCATCTGGTGATCGAGGACAACGGTGAAGGGTTTAACCCAAATCAAAACACAACTGGATTTGGCCTACAGGGAATGCGAGAACGGGCGGTGGCGGCGGGTGGTCACTTCGATCTGCACAGTCAACCAGGAAAAGGCTGCTGCATCTGTGTTTCTTTTCCACTATCAATGTTGCTATGATTCGGATCTTGTTGGTTGACGATCAGGTTATTATCCGTCAGGGACTCAAGAGTATGCTAGAGTCCAATGCCGATATGGAAGTTGTTGGCGAGGCCGAAAACGGGCGACGGGCATTGGAACAGGTCGCCAAGCTGCAACCCGATGTTGTGCTAATGGATATCCGGATGCCGGTAATGGATGGGGTTGCCGCCACTGGGGCGATCACTCAGCAATACCCTCAAACTAAAGTGCTGGTTTTAACGACTTTTGATGATGATGAGTACGTCTCGCAAGCAATGCGGCTGGGCGCGAAGGGCTATTTGCTCAAGGATACTGAGCCAGACGAGCTGGCGCTAGCAATTCGATCCGTCTTCAAAGGACATACTCAACTTGGTCCGGGATTGTTTGAGAAGGTGCTGATGTGCGTTCCTGCAACCCCTTCAGCCGTTGACGACCCTCCTGAGTTGGCACAGCTCACGCCCAGAGAACTGGAAGTGTTGCGTTTAATGGCCTCTGGATCTAACAACCGCGAGATTGCTCAATCGCTTTTTCTCTCGGAGAACACTGTTAAAAACTATGTCACTAATATTCTCAGTCGCTTGAACTTGCGCGATCGGACTCAAGCTGCCCTGTTTGCCCATTCGTTGTTCAAACAGTCTTTGTCTCCTTAGGATATTTTCATTCAGAACGCTGACTTGGTCAAGCTAGAGCTGTCAGACCGACGCGAGCCTTTTCCAAAATGGACTCGATAAATTGTGTCTTGGCGTCTGTATAGGCTTCGCGATCGCCACGGAATTGGGCCGCTAGCTCTTGCTTTAACCTATAGTACTGTTGAGCTGCCTCTGAATGATTACGCAGGAAGTTCCGAAACAGTAAGTGGTGTTCCCAGAATTTACTCGTGATTTCGACTAGGTGCAGATGGTGTGTGCGTACTCCTAAAGAGAACCTGCGGAAAAAGCGCCTCTCCGGCATCAACGCTTCAAACTCAGGTGCGTACTCGTAGCCTATATCTTGCAGTGGCACAATACAGGCTGATGCATCATCAAGGTGACGTATCGCTAGCATGATGTCAATAATCGGCTTTGCTCCCAAGCCGGGGACTGAAGTACTGCCAACATGTTCAATGGCGATCGCACGGTGCCCAATAACACTCAAAATCTGCTCTTTCTCCTTTTCATACAGAGTTGGCCATTGAGGGTTGTATTCGGCGATTACAATTGGGTCATTCACGTCTCCCTCCTCAATCGAGTACTGGCTGATAACAATAAGGTTCCCCATGATAGACCAAATCTTTCACTGGTGGGTTGAATCCCTCCAAAAGGCTGCAAAGTTGCTCAGTAAAAGAGTTTGACCTTCATCCAAACTGCTCGCCAACTGGGGATATGCCTAATCACAGCAACAAACCCCAATCCACGTTTGATTTCCGCATTTATTAAGTAATATGAAAGATATTAAACTTCTGGATACCGTAGCTATCTTAAATCCAGTCCCAATTGAGCGATTGACTTTAGTAGAACCGGGTTATTCATCTCTTTAATACTTGCCCGACGCTTTAGTGGGAACTGTTGTTGTTTACGAAGGAACCGAGGAACGTCATTATTTAGTAGAATTTGCTGATATCTAAGGGCGTGAGTATGCAATTGGGACTTTGAAAGAGGATGAAATATTAGTTTTGCACTATGAATTATTCGGGGTGATTTCAGCTTGAAGGATACTCAAGCTCCGACTGCGACGTTGGAGCATTCTGTAGTGGCTGAGGACGGTTGTTGAATCGGCAGAGTGATCGCAAATTCTGTTCCTTGCTCCGGTTGCGACGTCACTTCAATCCAGCCCTCATGCTTCTCAACGATCTGGTAGCAAATAGCAAGCCCCAAACCAGTACCTTTGCCTACTGCCTTTGTCGTGAAAAATGGATCGAATATTTTAGCTTTAACCTGAGGCGGAATTCCTGGCCCGTTGTCCTGGATGCGCACTTTAATCTGCCCGGATGCCATCATTTGCGTCTGAATCAGAATCTGCTTGTCAGCCTGCGGCTGCTCTAGCAGTGCATCAATTGCATTATTTAAGATGTTCATAAACACTTGGTTCAATTGCGCTGGGTAGCACTGAATCAAAGGCAAGTTGTCATACTGCTTAACGATTTTAATCTCTTCTTTAACACGATTGTTGAGAATCAACAGGGTGCTATCTATGCCTTCGTGCAGGTCAACATCTTTCACTTCCGCCTCATCCAAGCGTGAGAAGTTTCGCAGCGAGTTCACTAGCTGTCGAATTCGCTCTCCTCCCATCCGCATCGATTCCAGCATTTTTGGGAGATCGACAGCGATGAACTCCAGGTCAATGCTCTGCGTTTGCGCTTGAATCACTTCATCAGGGTGCGGATACTGCTGCTGGTAAAGTTTCACCAAGTCGAGCAAGTCTTGCATATATTCGTGAGTGTACTTCAGGTTGCCGTAGACAAAGCTCACTGGGTTATTCAGTTCATGGGCAATTCCCGCCATCATCTGACCAAGGCTGGACATTTTCTCGGTCTGTATCAGTTGGGCTTGAGTTTGCCGTAGCGCTTGCAGTGCTTGTTCGAGTTCTGTCTCCACCTGCTTACGTTCAATCGCTGTTGCTAGCACGTTGGCAATCAACTGTAGAAAGTGAATGTCATCTTGGTGAAAAGTCCGTCTTGTTGTTGTGTGCGCACTAAGAACCCCAAAAGGCTGCTCGCCTGCAATCGGTATGCTGATGCTGCTCACAACGCAGTGGTCGTGAAGCAGTTGTGACCCACTGAAGCAGGTTTCTTTACGGAGATCTTCCACAACCACTAGAGTGTTGGCAATCAGACTGTAGCCGGGTGGCGAGTCGAGTCCAGCATCAACAGTGGCGTGTTCCACAAGTCCTTCGTTCCAACCGACACCGGCACGTAGTAGCAAGGTGCTATCCGGCAGCACCTCTAGTACACTCGTATATTCCACATTCAAAGTTTGGGCAATCAGCGAGACTGCCTTGTCCATTAGAGAGGTTAGATTGGTTTCAGCCACAGCTCGCTGGCCCAGTTGTGCCACAGCCGACTGCTGCCGGGTCCGACTTCTTAGAGCATCAAGCATGCGGTCAAACTCACGCGCAACGTTGATGACTTCATCTCGCCCACGCGGCTGTTCTCCTTCAGGTAGACGAATTGACAAGTCTCCTGCCGCTACCGCCCAGGTTGCCAGACTCAGTCTTGCCACTCGGTGTAGAACAGCCCAATAGAGGATGAGCATGAGGGCAATGATTTGGGTAGCAACACCGATTGTTGTAGCCAGCAGTGTGCTGCGTGTAGAGGCAGCAATGGCTTTATTAGGAGGCTGTAGTGTCGTATACACATTTACAGCGGCGACTACCTGATTATCGCTCTTCAGTGGCAGGTCGATCTCCAGCTGGCCTAAACGTGTATTTTCTCTCTCGCTTGATGTGCCTTTGATTAGAGGTGCAATGTCTTGCTCTTGGGGATGATAGCTGCCATTGAAGTCTGAGGGATCCGTAGTAGCCCATAGTTCTGGCAATCCGTTGCTCATTCGGTAGATGCGGATGTGGATAATCAAGGACTCAGATTGCTTCAAGTCCTGCAAGAAGGCATTCATGGCTGTAGGATCGTCAGGATGGGCAGCAAACTCAGCCTGAACAACATTTTCAAGTTGTTCTGATTGAGCAGTGTACGAGTCCTTGAGGCGATGGCGGATTGTAAAGATTGTGTTGATACTGAGTACTGTTGCTGTCGCGACGGTAATGGCAACCAGTGGAATGCCGATCTTCACCGCTACTGGCAACTGTCGCTCAGACCACCGCAGGGCTTTAGTAAGGGCGCTACCTATCTCCACTTTTAATATCTATCTTATATATGGTTATTCTGGATACTATAAAGTATAAGATTATACAGGCTAAATCAGTAGATTGATGACCTTAATCGCTGTTGTTATTCCTAGCATGCAGTCGTTTATCAGCTTTTGTCTGAAGCCTTTTATTCTCTGAAAATATAAATGGTCGTAAGGGGCATCACAGAGCAAATCTAGCTTGAAATGAGTCAGGCATCCGCTCTACTTCTAGATTTGAAATGACTCTGAGTCACCAATTTACTATTCATCTTGATTGGGCTTTTATCCGGACACCCCAAGATCATTCCACTGGTGTCATGAGTCCACCGGCTTTAGTTATTAGTAGAATTGTGTAGTAGCACTATAGAAATTTTGTAGGGTTAAGGCAGTGGCACTCTACTGCTATTAACGACTACAGAAAACAAATATGGACTTTAGCTCTGCCCTACCTACTTTCGTCA
Organism: uncultured bacterium; assembly: GCA_964250875.1. Classification (GTDB taxonomy): domain Bacteria; phylum Cyanobacteriota; class Cyanobacteriia; order Cyanobacteriales; family Chroococcidiopsidaceae; genus CAXUIV01. The sequence goes on along the minus strand of CAXUIV010000010.1, from coordinate 398 downwards.
TTACTCTCCGAGAAGGAGTGGAAGCTGCCCTCGTGGTGGGCATTGTGCTGGCTTGCCTCAAAAAAGCCGAGCAGAGCCAGCTGAACCAGTGGGTCTATGCTGGTGTCGGAGTGGGAGTTACCGCTAGTGCGTTGGTGGGTTTGCTATTCTCCTGGCTTATCACAACAGTCGGTACAGTCAACTCCCAGTACACACCTGTAGTTAAGCCATTGCTACAGGTGGTGTTTAGCATTGTCGCGATCGCCATGCTTAGCTGGATGTTAATCTGGATGACTCAACAGGCCAAGTTTTTAAAAACTGAGGTTGAGGGAGCCGTAACATCTGCCCTAAAACAAGACACCAATGGCGGTTGGGGTGTCTTCACTTTAATTCTGATTGCCGTCTTGCGAGAAGGCTTT
>CAXUIV010000009.1:4858-24519 GCA_964250875.1 uncultured bacterium | reverse complement strand
CAGATTCTCCCATCTTTAAGCCCGCTGCTAAATCGCACACACACAACTCCTGACTCGCTAAAGCTGAAAGGATTCGCAAGCGATTAGGATCTGCCAGCACACCAAAGAACTCAGCCATTTGTTGTGCTGACTGCATTGGTAAAACCTCCGGCTGTACCTGACGCACTGTGTTCAGATTCACTAGATGGGATTCGCAACTAGGCGCATCGTTACTCTGAGAGTGTTGGAAATTACGTAGTTCTCGCTCAGTCATACCATTTTGGATTTTGGATTCTGGATGGAAAAACTCCTGGACACCCAAAGTGGTGTCATCGGTAGAAATTAACAGGGTGCAGGTTGGGGGCTTCTTCAGTATAAAGGAGGAATGGTCATCGCCTCATATATGAATAGTTATTCAATCGTTTGGATTTTTGCTTTAGAATGCAGATATTCGTGAAGTATGATCTGAGTAGCGTAGCCATGACTCAAACACCGTCGATCGAGACCCAACAGCTGCAAGTGGGTGGAATGGATTGCACGAGCTGCAAACTGAAGATTGAAGGCAGTCTGGAAAGATTGAAAGGGGTGGTTGAGGCATCAGTTACCGTGGCAACTGGACGTTTGACCGTATCTTACGATCCACAAAAGGTGAGCGAGGCAGAGGTTAAGCACCGGGTGTTAGCGTTGGGCTACACCATTGAGACAACGCGAGACCGAACACCCCGAACCCCTAAAGCTCACGATCATAACGGTCATAAGCATGCCAATAAAGATGATCGCGACGAACACAGCCACGGGTCAGGTGATTTGAGAGCAGAATTGCTGCTGGTGCTGGGAGTCGTTGTCCTCCTTGGGCTAGGAATGGTCTTTGAAAAGCCGCTGCACAATACCCCCTACAGTATTGGTGAGTATGCTGTATTCATTCCTGCCTATCTAATCAGCGGCTGGACAGTCTTGAGATCTGCTGGGCGGAACATTTTCAAGGGGCAGGTGTTGGATGAGAACTTCCTGATGACGATCGCGACGGTGGGGGCGATCGCCATTGGTCAACTGCCCGAAGCCGTCGCCGTCATGCTGTTCTTCCGAGTCGGAGAACTCTTTCAGGAATACTCGGTCGGTCGCTCTCGCCGTTCCATCAAGGCATTGTTAGAAATTCGTCCAGACTCTGCCAACCTCAAAATCAATGGCGATATCAAACAAGTTTCTCCAGAAAGTGTCAAAGTGGGAGACCTGATTCTGGTTAGACCCGGAGAAAAAGTTCCCTTGGATGGTGAAGTTTTGGCAGGCAACTCCCAAGTTGATACCTCTGCCCTCACGGGAGAATCGGTTCCCCGGATGGTGAAAGGCGGTGAGATAATTCTGGCAGGCATGATTAACAAAACGGGAGTTTTAACGATTCGAGTTACTAAGCTGTTCGGAGAGTCTTCGATTGCTAAGGTGCTGGACCTGGTTGAAAATGCTAGCAGCAAGAAAGCCGCAGTCGAAAAATTCATCACCCGCTTTGCCCGTTACTACACACCCGTTGTGGTTGTTTTATCGCTAGCTGTAGCTCTTTTACCGCCTTTGTTTACTCCCGGTGCGACTCGCACAGAATGGATTTACCGAGCGCTGATACTGCTGGTAATCTCCTGCCCCTGCGGACTCGTGATTAGTATTCCATTGGGGTACTTTGGTGGGGTTGGAGGGGCCGCTAAGCGCGGCATTCTGGTTAAAGGTTCAACCTTTCTCGACGCTCTGACCGCTGTGAAGACGGTTGTTTTTGACAAGACTGGAACTCTGACTCAAGGCGTTTTTAAAGTTGCTCAAATCGTCCCCAAAGAGGTTTTTTCGGAATCAGAGCTACTGAAGTTAGCGGCCAAAGCCGAGTCTCAATCCACTCATCCAGTCGCGCAGTCAATTCGGCAGGCTTATGGTCAAGTTGATGATTCTGATGTCACAGATTATGAAGAAATTGCGGGCCAGGGAATCCGAGTTAATGTGCAGAATCGGATCGTTTTGGCCGGTAATGATCGCCTCCTGCACCGGGAAAACATCGAACACGACACCTGTAATGTTGCGGACACAGTAGTTCACCTTGCGGTTGACGGACGCTATGCCGGATACATTTTGATTGCAGATGAGATCAAGGACGATGCCGAACGGGCAATTCGGGATCTGAAGCAGGCTGGGGTGGAACGAACGGTGATGCTGACGGGTGACAACCAGATCGTTGCTAAGAGGGTGGCAGAACGACTGGGCTTAGATTCCTATGTTGCCGAATTGCTGCCTGAAGGCAAAGTGGACGAGATCGAGAAACTGCTGAGTCGGTCGGGCAAGGGCAACGTGGTGTTTGTGGGTGATGGCATCAATGATGCACCCGCGATCGCCAGAGCCGATGTAGGAATAGCAATGGGCGGATTGGGATCGGATGCAGCGATCGAAACCGCTGATGTCGTGATCATGACTGATGCACCATCCAAAGTGGCAGAGGCAATCCAGGTTGCTAGAAAAACACGCCAGATCGTCGTTCAAAATATTGTGTTTGCGCTAGCAATTAAAGGTGTCTTTATCCTATTAGGAATGATTGGACTTGCCACTCTTTGGGAAGCAGTATTTGCAGATGTAGGTGTCGCACTGCTTGCCATTTTGAACACCAGCAGATTGCGGTAATGTTATCAGCTTTAGTCTATTACACGATGTTTAAAACAGAGGCAACAACTCACAAATCCTTCGACTATTTTAAAAACAGACCAATAACCCTAAATTCTCTTCCCATGGCACTCCTTGATCATTTTCGACCTCCTTTAAGCAGCAGACGGCACTGGCACAGCTTACACAACGCTTGGTCAACCTATCTTTCGGATGATCTGAACCAATCGCTTCCAGACGGCTATTTTGCCGAGCCAAATGCACAATTTGGCATTGAAATTGATGTGGCAACCTTCAGTGAACGAGTCCCACTCAATTCCTCGTCCCATCAACAACGGACGGAATGGGTGCCTCGATCGCCAACGGCAACTCTACCGTTTCAACCCACAACAGATGTGGTTGAAGTTCAAGTTTTCAGCACTCAAGAGGGACCCACGCTTGTTGGAGCAATTGAGCTAGTTAGTCCTGCCAACAAAGATCGTCCAAGTCACCGAGATGCGTTTACGTCTAAATGCCAAGCATACCTCCAACAAGGGATTGGACTGGTTGTGGTTGATGTTGTGACAACTATGAATGCAAACTTGCATAACGAGTTAATGAAACGCTTGGGTTCACGAATCGAACCGCTGAATGCTGAACTCTATGCAGTCGCCTATCGAATCGCCAAAACAGGTACAACAACTCACTTGGATTTATGGCAAGAAACTTTTTCAGTAGGAGGTCAGCTTCCGATCTTGCCACTCTTCTTAAAAGGCGGACTGTGTTTACCTATCAATCTTGAGCATACTTACCACTATACCTGTGTCAGACAGCGTATTCTCTAAGTACTCGTAATAGAAAGAAATATAGCCAAATCTCGTGCATTAGCTATAAATTTAGCTCAATATATAAACTACCAGTTATGTCACATGACCACGGACACCAACACCACAAACATCAACACCACGGGCATGCGCACAGTCTCGCTAGTTACGGTCGCGCCTTTGCGATTGGCATCACCCTAAACCTCGGTTTTGTCTTGGCTGAAATTATCTATGGTTCTCTGGCTCATTCTACGGCATCATTCTATGGCATCATGCACGATGGTTGTGGCAGTGGTACGCTTCACACCGCTTAGTCAACACGGGAATTTTTAATCGCAGCGGGAGTTGCCATCGCCAAAAACATCTTTAAGCTGGAGGTCATACGGGTTGTGCATTTCTAGTCGTTGGCCTCCAGCAGTTCACTGTTTATCTAATCACCTCTAAGTTCTATCACTCCTATCTTGCTCACTTGGAGCCACAGTAATGACCTCAATATCATCGTAATTTTTGGCTTTGTAAACAATAGTCGAAACAATCCAGCTAAAAATGAAAATGCCAATGATGAAGTAGCCAATCAGGCCAAAGTTATCACCCAATTTACCAATGAAGTCCCAAAATGGTCCCTTCAGATCTAACTGGTCGCCAATAATGCTAAGCACCTCAATCGTACCTATTAACAGAGCGACCAACACTGATATCAGGGTGATCGTCATGTTGTAGTAGAGCTTGCGGATCGGTTTAACAAAGGCCCAACCATAAGCACCCAACATTAAGATGCCATCAGTAGTGTCAACCAGGGACATTCCAGAAGTAAACAAGGCTGGGAACAGTAAGATATTCCAGATTGGCATCCCTTTCGCGGCACTGGCAGCAGAAATCCCTAGTAATCCCACTTCGGTGGCAGTGTCGAAGCCCAAACCAAATAACACACCCACCGGATACATTTGCCAGCTGTGGCTAATGAATCGGAGCAAGGGGCGGAAAAAGCGCCCTGTAATCCCACGCTGATTCAAAGATTCATCTATAGTTTGCTCACTATATGCACCTCCCTGTCTCACACTCTGGAAAGTTTTGAACACGTCCCACAGGACAATCATGTTGATGAAGGCGAGCGCTAACAGGAAAAACGCGGAGACGGAGGTTCCAATTACACCACCGACCTTTTCATATTGAGGAAAGTCCTTCTGGATAGTGGCAGCGGTGAGAGCAATGGCGACGGACATCGCAACGACAATTGTGGAGTGACCAAGTGAGAAAAAGAACCCCACTCCAACAGGTCGTTTGTTCTCCTGCATCAACTTCCGGGTGACGTTGTCAATTGCTGCAATGTGGTCGGCATCGACAGCGTGGCGGAGACCAAAGCTATAAGCCACTGCTGCTGTACCCAGTAACAGGGGATAGCTGTGGAAGGCAATTAAGGTCATTACCCAGACCAAGATATTTAGGCTAATGAGAAACGCGTACAGGTAGGTAATTTTGCGTCTTACGTATCTAGGACTATCGTTTAGCACATGCGATAAAGCAGTTACCATTTATTTCCTCTAAGCTCCTATTAACTGTCGTAAAAAATGTCCGAACCGGACTGGACTTAAAAATAGAGCCATTTCACTTCGTGCGAGATCGTTCGGCTTGTTTATTGATGTCACCCTCTAATAGAACCTATTGTGGTTAAAATTTGCAATCCTACGGGGGGGTATGGGAAGCGATGATGAAGAGACCAGGCAGTAGTTGGGGAGATAGTAGGAGCAAACTCTTTTACTAACCTTAAGTGTTGATAAGTAGGCGTTCAGGCAACTTGATAGAACCGCCGACGGGGTCTCTTAGTACCTGGGTTAATGACCTTAAAGTCCCAGCTTCCTTTTTCAGATCGAATCCAAGATCGACAGTAATTACTTCCTCTAGCAGACGCAGCGACAATTGCGCGTTTGGTGATTCCTGTTAGCGCTGATAATTTATCTGATGTCAGTAAAATAGTGGTTTGCTCAATCGGAACGATTGGAAGTGCTTGATGCTTATCGAACGATAATGCCTGTTGACCAAAACTGTTCATCGTGTCTCAAAGTTGCCGTCTCATTGACTGGCTAAAAAACTTGTGCTTACACAATAAAGTCTCCCGTCAACTGGAGAGTCAAGGGTATTGAATCGCTCCGCCTGAAACTTCTAACGGCAGGTGAATAGTCAAAGTACTACCTTTGCCCAATTTGTGTAGCCGTTTGCATAACTGGAATACTCCTAGTAAAATCTTTCTCATCGAGCATTGACTTACTCAACTGATTATCCTGTGAATGCAAACAACGTCCCCATTGAACATCAGAACGTTCCAGCAGCCCATCAAGGACTGCATAGTTCTCTGTACAGTTCTGATGATGAGCATCGCTCAACCGCTTCATCCGTCGCGCTGGACAATGACGGGGCTGAAGTGGTGCCATCAGAGAATTGGCGATCGCTCACCAACAGGGTTAAAGTTGCAGGCGTCTATGCCGTCTTAAACTCTCAACACCAGACTCAGTACGTCGGCTACTCACGGGATGTGCAGCAGTCTTTAGAGGGGCACATTGCCCAAAATGGAGTCGAAGCCTGTGCTTTTGTGCGAGTTCAGACGTTTAAGTTTCCCACCCGTCAGGCGATGGAAGCTATGCGGGATGAGTGGATTGCCAAGCTGGAGCATGTTCCACCTGGAAATCAAGTGGGAGGAACTTGGGCTAAGACCGTTGGCGAGGCGGCTCAAGCCACCATGTCAGCATCTGACCGCAATGCCTATGAAGACAAGAAACTTAAGTTACGCAAGGCAATGGCAGATACCACTCTCATCAATGAGTCAGAACAGGACGACACAGAGACTGAGCGTCGGCGGAAATTATCAGCAGCAGTTGAAAATGATGATTGGAGTGCTGTGGTCGAGTCTTAATCTCTACCAAACTGCACTCACTTGTGGTTGCTAGTAGCTTTATCGTTCTGAGATTAGAGTAACCAACTACTTTTGGCAAAATCAGCGGGCGGCACAAATTTCTCTTGAGCTATAGGTTCATCCTTCCACTCTAATTTTTTGCGTTCTGCTGTTGTATGTACCGGCTTTTTGCTCAAACCCTCGACCTTTTCAATCAGCTGAATATTAGCTTCTGCCAATCCTAAAGCTGCTTTCTTGGCCTCCTCAAGCTCTGCCTTAATTGGTTTAGCTGCATCTAGCTCTTTTTGAAGCTTCCGTGCTAGTGCTTTCTGCTCATCTAGAGCAGACTGCAAATCAGCAATTCGCTGTTCCAAAGAGCCTTCTTTTCGGTGCGCTTGATCCAAAGCTGCTCTCAATTCTGTCACAGTTGCTTCTAATTCAGTTTTCATGGTGTTTGTATTATCAGAAGTTTGCTCAGGAACCTGTACTGGTGATTCTGCTTTAGTATCCTGTTCTGAGGTTGTGTTATTAGTATCTTGAATGGATTCACCTTTTGAATTTGGTTTCTGCGCCTCCTGCTGGATCAGGTCGGATATCCGTCTTCTAGTCATAATTTCCTCCAATCGTTTTGTATTTCATTTGCCGCACGCCGGTAGTCTGCCTGAGCCTCTTGAGCATTCTTCCCTCGCCATTGAGTAATTGGCATACCCTCTAGCGCAGCTCGTTCGTGAGCTTTATAGGTACGAATAAAGGCATTACAAGCAGGAATTCCCAGTTCCATGAGGGTATTTTGAGCCTCCCGTGCTTCCCCCAAACTCCGCGCATCCACCTTGGTTAGAAGTACCCGATGGGCAACTCCCACTGGTGTGACTGCTTCTCTTATTGTCTGAATAAGGGCAGCTAAATCCATTGCTGCTGGAGGTGTGGGTAAAACTAGATAATCTGCACTGGCTACTACTGCCGCTAGTGCTGCGGAATGCAGCGCTGGAGGCGTATCTACCACTACTAGATCATATCCTTCTATGGTGCGTAAACGACTCAAAAGTTCTGGCTCTGCCTCTTGGGCAGTGTCAAAAGGCATCTTACCCCGCGAGGACCACCAAGAAAAACTGCCCTGACTATCTGCATCTACGGCTAAGACTTTGTATTTCTCTGAAAAGATTCCCGATAATGCCATAGATGTTGTAGTTTTCCCCACTCCACCCTTGCCATTAGTCACAACAATTATCTTGGGCTGAGATGCCATCTAAATTCCTCTTGATTCATACCATTTTGCTTCACACACGCAATATTTTCGTCTCAACTAACTCCTAAAAGACAATCCAAAATCTAAAATGATTTCAGTCTTCCATCTGCTCAGACAGGCGCTGCTCTAATCGCTCTAACAAGGTGTCAACATCTGCCGCAACTTGCTCAAAGCAGTCGGGAGGTGCTGGTTCTGGTTCAAACTGAATCAGTTTTAATTGGTCGCTGCCAATACCCAGCATGAGAACTTCTTGTTCAGGCTTGTGAGCATCCACAACTCCCAAAACCTCTTGAAGCTTGTTTTCAAGCTTGCGATTTAGGACTTCTATAGCCTCTCTGGGACAATAAACGAAATGCGGCTTTGGTTTTAGGTTAATGCCTAGAGTGCCCTTGCTGGCTCCATTCTCTAACCACAGCCCCCACGCCAGCGCTGCTAACTCTTGCTGATTGATTTCAATAAACTGATTCAATCTGTGTCGCCAGTTCTGGTCCCCTGGGTTGGGTTGAGTTCTATTCATCATGTCGTCTTACCTTGATAGCGGGCACTGCCCACCCTACTGCTTAACAAACGCAATTTTTGTCTGCCCGTCACCGCCAATATCACTTCAGACCTGACTGCACGCGCCATAAACTAGCATAAATTCCCTGTTTCTCCAGCAATTCTTCATGCTGCCCCCACTCTACCAACTTGCCGTATTCCATCACATATATACAATCGGCATTGCGGACAGTGGAGAGGCGATGGGCGATCGCAATTGTTGTCCGATCTACCGTAATGCGTTCAAGCGATCGCTGAATTGCTGCTTCTGTTTCATTATCCACTGCTGAGGTAGCCTCATCAAGAATAAGAATCGGTGGATTTTTCAAAACTGCCCGAGCGATCGCGATCCGTTGCCGTTGTCCACCCGATAATTTCTGACCCCGCTCACCAACAAGTGTCTCATAGCCATCAGGGAGCTGCATGATAAAGCTATGAGCTTCAGCCACCTTCGCTGCTGCTACTATTTCTCTGTGTGTTGCCTCAAAACTACCATAGGCAATATTTTCCGCTACAGTACCATGAAATAAGAATACATCTTGACTGACCAATCCAATCGATTTGCGCAAGTCACTTAACCTCAGATCGCGCAACTCAATGCCGTCAAGCGTGATCGTCCCCGCTTGAATTTCATACAGGCGCAACAACAGTTTCACCAACGTACTTTTGCCTGAACCAGTAGAACCAACAATCGCAATCGTTTTACCAGCAGGAATGTGTAGCGACAGATTTTGGATGACTGGCGATCGCCGATTGTAAGCAAAGGTTACATCGCGCAATTCCAACTCACCGCGTACAAAGGACAGCGGGGTATCTCCTGGATGAATCGTGATTGGTGTATCTAGCAAATTCATCACGCGGTTAGTGGATGCCATCGCCCGTTGATATTGATCGAATGTTTCTCCTAAACGGGTTAAAGGCCATAGCAACCGCTGAATCAGGAACACTAGCACGCTGTAGGTGCCTACAGACATCTTGCCTGCTACAGCTTCCATGCCGCCATACAGCAGTAATGCTGTAAATCCCGCCAGGATGATCATCCGGATTAAGGGGACAAAAGCAGCGCTGAGAGCGATCGCCCGCCGATTGCTTTGTCGATAAGCCTCACTCTCTTCCTCAAGCCGTCCAGACTCATACTCTTCAGCGGTGAAGCTCTTAATCGTCGTGATACCAGTCAAATTGTTTGCCAACCGACTGTTAAGAAAGCCCACCTTTTCGCGCACATCGGCATAACGCGGGGCAAGGCGACGCTGAAAAACAACTGAACCCCAGAGGATAAAGGGCATCGGCAGCATTGCCATCCACGCTACACTGGGAGCCAAAATAAAGAAGGCACCCCCAATAATGATGACCGTCGCTGAAACCTGGATGATGTCATTAGCTCCCACATCCAAAAAGCGCTCCAGTTGATTGATATCATCACTCAAGGTAGACATCAAACCGCCAGTGCTGCGCTCTTCAAAATAGGCAAGCTCTAGCTCCTGTAAATGTCTGTAGGCATCCAGACGCAAGTCATGCTCGATTGTCTGAGCCAGGTTGCGCCACAGCCGAGCATAAATATACTCAAAGACTGATTCTAAAATCCAAATAATGACGGTGAGTAGAGAAAGAATTAAGAATTGCCCAAAAACATCTTTCACACCCCAGCGAGCAATTATAGAATCCTGTTGTTTAACTACCACATCAACCGCAACCCCAATTAAAGCGGGTGGTGCTAAATCAAAGATTTTATTTAAAATTGAGCAAACGGTTGCCAGCCAAATTTGCTGACGATAGTTTTGGCCGTAATCAATCAGGCGCTGGAGGGGATGGACTGGGTGAGGATGCTTGTGCTGCGATCGCTTTTTTGACCGTCGGAAGGCATTGCTTATCCCACGGAACTGAATTTTTTTCGTCATAAACTAAATGATAGATTAAATAATATGTCATCGACCTTCTTGTTGTACGGTGCTAGCGGCTATACAGGTGGATTGATTGCTCGATTGGCTGTACAACGGGGGTTGCGACCTATCCTAGCGACGCGCAGCCCAGACAGAAGTGGGACGTTAGCAGCATTGGGGTTGGAATGCCGCGTCTTCACTTTGGAGGATAGTCAGCAACTAGAAGCGGCTTTAGCAGATGTGTCAGTAGTGCTACACTGCGCTGGCCCTTTTTCCCAAACTTCTAAACAGATGGTCGATGCATGTCTGCGGACACAGACGCACTACCTGGACATTACTGGTGAAGTGGAAGTGTTTGAGGCGATCGCTGCCCGTGATGCTGAAGCCAAGGCGGCAGGGGTTATGCTGCTTCCCGGCGTCGGCTTCGATGTTGTCCCCTCCGACTGCTTAGCAGCCCACTTAAAGGCACGACTGCCCACGGCAACGCGGCTTGCTCTCGGTTTTCAAGCGCTAGGCCAGATCTCACGCGGCACCGCTACCACAATGGTAGAAAGCCAGCACCGAGGAGGCTTGATTCGGCGTGATGGAGTTTTGACCCCCGTTCCTGCTGCCTGGAAGACTCGGATGATCGACTTTGGTCGGGGTCCAGTTGCAGCAACAACCATTCCCTGGGGGGATGTTTCTACAGCGTTTTACAGCACGGGAATTCCAAACATTGAAGTTTATGCGGCATTTCCAGCATCTACCCGCAGGGCAATGGCTGTCAGCCGCTATCTGAGTTGGCTACTGGCTTTACCCGCAGTCCAGCAATTTCAGAAGCGTTTGATTCAAAACCAGCCACCAGGACCAACTGATGCCCAAAGACAACAGGGAGGAAGTCTGCTGTGGGGAGAAGCGGAAGACAGTTCCGGCAAAAAGTGCATATCTCGACTGCAATGTTCAGAGGGTTACACTCTTACAGCGATGACAGCTTTGGCGATCGTGGAAAAAGTGCTGGCGGGACAAGTCAATGTCGGCTTTCAGACACCATCTTTAGCTTATGGCGCAGATTTGATTTTGGAGATTGAGGGGGTGATGCTCGAAGAGCTAGACTAACAGTGACATCCTTCCACTGCCAACCGTAAAGGAAATCCTAACTTGAAGAATCAATACGCACAGATGCAAGCAACAGTTTTAGGAATAGTAGCGGCAGCAGTTCTGCTCTTAGGACTCAATTCCTATGTTGTGATCAATCCAGGTGAGGCAGGAGTTATCAGCATTCTAGGGAAGGCCCAAGATGGAGTCTTTGTAGAGGGTATTCACTTCAAACCACCATTTATCTCAAAGATAGATATGTATGATCTGACGGTGCAAAAGTTTGAAGTTCCAGCGCAAAGTTCGACCAAGGATCTACAGGATTTAACGGCTAGATTTGCGATTAACTTCCGCATCGATCCGATCCAGGCGGTTGAGATTAGAAGGAAACAAGGAACCTTAGAGAATATTGTCTCAAAAATTATTGCGCCTCAGACTCAGGAATCCTTCAAAATTGCAGCTGCTAGAAGAACAGTTGAGGAAGCGATTACGAAAAGAAATGAACTGAAGCAGGACTTTGATACTGCTTTAAGTGAGCGATTGAATAAGTATGGCATTATCGTGCTGGATACCAGTGTAGTAGATCTAACTTTCTCTCCAGAGTTTGCGAGGGCAGTTGAAGAGAAACAGATTGCTGAACAGCGAGCGCAAAGAGCAGTATACGTAGCGCAAGAAGCCGAGCAAGAAGCACAGTCAGACATCAATCGAGCCAAAGGTAGAGCAGAAGCTCAAAGACTCCTAGCTGAAACCCTGAAAGCTCAAGGAGGTCAGTTAGTGCTTCAGAAGGAAGCAATTGAAGCCTGGAAAACAGGTGGCGCTCAGATGCCAAAAGTTCTAGTCATGGGTGGTGACTCTAATAGCAGTGTTCCATTTCTCTTTAATCTGGGCAATATTCAGGACGCACCCACTTCTAAGTGATGGGGTGATGGGGGATTTACTCACACAGGGCAGCGGCGTGATGGCGGATGTGGTCTTTTATGAAAGTGGAGATGAAGTAGTAACTGTGATCGTAGCCTTCCTGTCTCCTCAAGGTCAGCGGCTGATCGGCTGCCGCGCAAGCCTCCTCAAATACCTCTGGCATGAGCTGCTCTGATAGAAACTTGTCTGTAGTACCTTGGTCAATTAGGATAGGGCGTTTATATCCAGCTCTTCGCACCAGTTCGCTAGCATCGTAAGCACGCCAAGTTTCCTTGTCAAAGCCAAGGTAGTTCGAGAACGCCTTCTGACCCCACGGACACCGCATTGGTGCGGTAATTGGTGCGAAGGCTGAAACTGATGCGTAGCGGTCAGGGTTTCTTAGGGCACAAACAAGCGCTCCGTGACCTCCCATAGAATGACCAAAAATGCCCTGGCGCGATCGCACCGGGAAATTTGCTGCAATCAGGGCTGGTAGCTCCTCAACCACGTAGCTGTACATCCTGTAGTGCGATCGCCAGGGTTGTTCAGTGGCATCTACGTAAAAACCAGCACCAGTACCAAAGTCCCAGTCGTTGTCTTCGCCTTCGATTCCGGTGTGGCGAGGACTTGTATCTGGCGCGACGAGCATTAACCCGTACTCGGCGGCAAATTGCACTGCTCCTGCCTTAACAATGAATGTCTCTTCTGTGCAGGTTAGACCTGATAAGAAATAGAGTACCGGCACTGGCTTGGATGTTGCTTGGGGTGGTTGATAAACTGTAAATCGCATCTCGCCATTACAGACTTCGGAGTGATGGCTGTAAAAGCCAACTGTGCCGCCAAAGCATCGGTTCTCACTGATAAGATTGGAAGATGGAGGCATAAACAAAGGTTCCTACACAACTGACAACGATATTAAAACGACCTTGGATATATAGCTTCTACTATTAAAGCTATGGTTTAAGTTGCCAGTGACTTCACCCTCCTGCTTTCTAGTTGTTGGGGACAATGATGATAAATTTCAATGTTTCTCATTCTGCGGCTATTGAAAACGTGGGTGCTGTTCGGGTGCAGGTAAAACTCATAAATGCAGTTGATGAAGAGTTGGTCAAGCGAGGACTGCTGAACTCAATATTAAGGGTGTACGAGACAGAGGCGTGGACAGTGGAGCAACACTAACTGTACTGCCGATGTCTGTAGTCCAGCATCTCGGCAAGAAGCAGTGGGATTGACTGGACCTGTGATTATTGAGGTATTGGGTCGTGAGACGATTGAGGCGGTGATGGTAACAGGCGATGAAGTGCTAATTGGTCAAACTATACTAGAAGTATTAGATTTACTCGTGGATTGTGAGAATCAGAGTTTAATCCCAAATTCAGCAAACTCAGATAAACCAGTGCTGAGAGTATGGTTGTTACTCAGTAGCTTTTTACAAGGAAATAATGGTAGGAGATGAGCCGGATAACGGATGCCATACCTAAACTCAAACATAGTAATTCCAGAAGCTAAGTTTACCAAGTATTTGTTGATTCGGCTTCCCAAGGATGATAAATCTCAGTTTCTAGCTCAAGCAGGTTACACCCTTAAAAATTGGCAGCAGCTCGATCAAGATTTAAGAATACAGATTCTTCCTCTGGAGGCAGTTCCTACAACCAATACAGAGTTTGGACAGAAATACGAAATCTACGGGGAGTTAACTGGACCTAACGGTTCCACTTTAAAAGTTACCACGGTTTGGCTCGCAACCTCTCAAGAAACAAGGTTTGTTACGCTAGTACCAAGATGAGGTAGGGAAAAATGACAATCGAACTCTATACCCAAGTCGTATTGAAAGAAGATTTGCCGCAATATGATCTCAAAAAAGGGGAGACGGCAATGGTGATTGAACATTATCCTATGCCTGAAGGTCAGGAAGATGGATATAGCTTAGAGGGGTTTGGGGTGCCCATTAAAGGTATTACGGTTGAAGTCAAGGCTTCCCAGATTGAAACGGTAGCTGCGCCCATTCTCCCAAGGGTTTTGTAGTTAAAATGTCACGACGCTGCGAATAGACTCACCTTTGTGCATGAGATCGAAAGCATCATTAATGCGAGCAACCGGCATCACATGGGTAATTAGGTCATCGATATTAATCTTGCCCTCCATATACCAGTCCACGATTTTAGGCACATCTGTGCGCCCTCTCGCTCCACCAAAAGCTGAACCCTTCCAAACGCGCCCGGTGACAAGTTGAAAAGGACGAGTGCTAATTTCTTGACCAGCACCAGCAACTCCAATGATGACGCTAACGCCCCAACCCTTGTGACAGCACTCCAAAGCTTGACGCATCAGATTCACGTTGCCGATACATTCAAAGCTATAATCAGCCCCACCTTTAGTTAAGTCAACCAGGTAGGGGACCAAATCGCCCTCAACTTCCTTCGGATTGACAAAGTGAGTCATACCGAATTTTTCGGCGAGCGATCGCTTGGCAGGGTTGATATCAACTCCCACAATCATATTGGCACCCACCATTCGAGCGCCTTGAATGACATTGAGACCAATCCCACCCAGACCAAAGACGACTACGTTAGCTCCCGGCTCCACTTTAGCTGTGTTGATGACCGCACCGATGCCAGTGGTAACACCGCAGCCAATGTAGCAAACCTTGTCGAAGGGGGCATCCTCGCGGATCTTTGCCACCGCAATCTCCGGCAGCACTGTGTAGTTAGCAAAGGTAGAAGTCCCCATGTAGTGATGCAACATTTGGCCATTAGCTGAGAACCGACTGGTACCATCAGGCATCACACCACGCCCTTGTGTTGTGCGGATGGCTTGACAGAGGTTGGTTTTGCGACTCAGGCAGTATTCGCACTGGCGGCATTCTGGAGTGTAAAGGGGAATAACATGGTCGCCTTCTTTCACGCTAGTGATACCGGGGCCAACTGCCACAACAACACCAGCGCCCTCGTGTCCCAGGATTGTCGGAAATAAACCTTCAGGGTCAGCACCAGAGAGAGTGTAGGCGTCGGTGTGACAAACACCACTGGCCTTAATTTCAACCAGCACTTCTCCAACCTTTGGTCCATCCAGTTGAACTGTTTCAATCGTCAGCGGTTTGCCCGCTTCCAAGGCTATTGCTGCTTTAACGTCCATATTTCATCTCGTCAGTTTGAGTAAGAATGCAAGGGATCATAATTGAGAGTAATAGATCAACGAGGAAACAACCATGCCATTTACAGCCACTGAGCATAAATATGTGCAACTTGATGAACACAACGTCCCCATCATTGCTGGAACCACGATGAAAGTGGTTGAACTCGTTGAGGCCCACATTGCCTATGGTTGGAGTCCTGAAGAGTTACACCTAAATCATCGCTACCTAACCGTGAGTCAGATTTATTCTGCTCTAGCATACTACTGGGATCGAAAAGCAGAGCTAGATGCAGAGCTGGAACGGCGGGAACAGTATGTGAAACAGGCAGAACAGGAAGCGGGTGAATCTCCCTTTGCTGCGAAATTGCGTGTTCAGGGACTATTGAAATGAGCGTAGCCTTTTACATGGATGAACACGTCCACCTGAGAATCACTATCGGGCTACGCTTTCGAGATGTAGATGTGCTGACAGTTCAGGAAGATGGACGCAGCGGTACGCCTGATTCTCTTCTACTCAATCGGGCTACCGAGCTACAGCGGGTTATGTATTCTCAGGATCAGGATTTCCTTGTAGAAGCAAGACGCTGTCAGTCTCAAGGGATAAATTTTCTTGGCGTCGTCTTTGCTCGTCAATCTCGTGTCTCGATTGGTGACTCTATTCGCGACTTAGAAATCATTGCTAAAGTTGGGAATCCAGAAGATTTTGCCAACCGTGTCCAGTACCTGCCTCTGTAAATCGAGAGTAATTCTCAAGATGCAACTGCTAGGCTAGGGGCGATACATATAGCAAGGCAGCACTGAGGTCACACTAAGAACTCAAGCGGCGCTAAAATTCCAATATGAGTATTTTCACACTGCAATCAGTTAAAAAAGACTTTGGTATCAAGGAAATCCTTAAAGATGCCAGTTTTAGTCTGGACCCTACAGATAAAGTCGGTCTAATCGGCACCAATGGTTCTGGCAAGTCAACGCTGTTAAAAATGATTGCTGGTCTAGAGTCGCTTGACGGTGGCCAACTTCTGGTTAACTCCGGAGCTAGAATTGTCTATTTGCCCCAGCAGCCTGACTTAGATGATAGCCTCACGGTTCTGGAGCAGGTGTTTGCCGACAGTGGCGAACAGATGCCTTTGGTGCGCGAGTATGAGGAACTTTCCGCCAAACTGGCTCACGCGCAAGGAGCTGAGTCTGAGCAGTTGATGTCTCGCTTATCTACGGTGATGCAGCGGATGGATACGACTGGAGCTTGGGAACTAGAAACGAATGCCAAGATTATTCTTACTAAATTAGGAATTTCAGACTTCGACGCCCGCATCGGGAGTTTGTCTGGCGGCTACCGTAAGCGCATTGCTCTGGCAACTGCCCTGCTGTCTGAGCCAGATGTGTTGCTGATGGATGAACCGACCAACCATCTTGATGCACTTTCAGTGGAGTGGTTGCAAAGTTACCTGAACCGCTATCGCGGGGCAATTCTGCTGATTACTCACGATCGCTACTTCCTCAATCGCGTTACCAATCGAATTCTGGAGATTGACCGAGGGGACCTCTACACCTACGCGGGTAACTATTCTTACTACTTGGAGAAAAAAGCTCTAGCCGAAGAGTCTGCCGTCAGCAGTCAGCGCAAGCATCAGGGTGTGTTGCGCCGGGAGTTGGAATGGCTCAAGCGTGGACCAAAAGCCCGTAGCACTAAGCAGAAAGCTCGAATTGACCGGATCGGCGATATGCAGGCAACTGAGTTTAAACAGGCTCAGGGTAAAGTAGATATTTCCACTCTCAGCCGTCGGATTGGTAAGAAAGTTATTGAGTTGACAAACATCACCAAGGCGTATGGCGAGTGTACCCTAATTAACAAGTTCACCTACGAATTCAGTCCTGAGGATCGCGTCGGGATCATTGGCAGTAACGGTGCCGGTAAATCGACTTTAGTTGACATCATTACTGGGCGAATTCAGCCAGATTCTGGTAGCGTCCAGATTGGCTCAACAATTCACATCGGCTATTTTGACCAGCACTCTGAGGAATTACTCGCTGCTTTGAACGAAAATCAGCGAGTGATTGACTACATCAAAGAAGTCGGGGAATTTGTCAAAATTGCGGACGGTACTCAGATCAGCGCTTCCCAGATGTTAGAGCGCTTTCTCTTCCCAGGCAGTCAGCAGTATTCACCCATTAGTAAGCTCTCAGGTGGGGAGAAACGTCGTTTATTTCTGCTGCGCGTGCTAATGAGTGCGCCCAACGTACTGATTTTAGATGAACCGACCAACGATTTGGATGTGCAGACATTAGCAGTGCTGGAAGATTATTTAGAAGATTTCACTGGCTGCGTCATTGCCGTCTCTCACGATCGCTATTTCCTCGACCGCACTGTGGAAAAGATCTTTGCCTTTGAACCAGAAGGAAACCTGCGCCAATACCCAGGCAACTACTCAGTCTATTTGGACTTTAAGCAGTCAGAAGAAGCAGCATCCCGTCATACCAATGCCAGCAAAAATGTAGAGACACGCCAAGCTACATCTCTACAAACCAAAACCGAGAAACAGGCATTGGGTAACGGCAAACCGCGCCAGCTTTCATCTTGGGAAAAGCGCGAGTATGCGCAGCTTGAAGCCAAGATTGCTCAGATGGAAGCAGAGAAAATCAAGGCAGAAAAGGCGCTGTATAACGCCCCTTCCGGTAACGCTACCCAGGTGCGAGAACTTTACCAACAGGTGGAATCATTGACTCAAGCAATAGACACTGCAACAGAACGCTGGATGGAACTAGCTGAGGTTGAGTCTTAGTAGAGGCGCACATCTGTGCGCCTCCTATATCAAAATTGCTGTAGAATACCAGTCTTAGCTGGGCTACTTCAATAATTCACAAAATATCTGAGTCAATCTCAGAATCGGCTCTGTAAATTTCCTGTCAAGCCCCAATTACTGCTGTAAATATTTATATATGGCAATTCTAAATAAGTTCAAAACACTCCTCTGCGATCTCTGCGTCCACCGCAAGTTTTCCGGGAGGCAGAGCCACACCGGAAACTTGCTCTCTGCGGTTCGTTAACAAAAAACTGCTCATAAACTAAATAGAGCTGTTATAAAAGGTAGGTGATATGAATACTTCAGAATTGAGACTTTATACATCAGCGGACAAAAACTCTAATGGAGTAACCATAAGTGAGATAAACCCGTCCCAGGCGGAGCCGAATCTGGTAAAACCGCAGCCCATAACTAAACCCGACGGCACAGTGTTTTTGCTTCCCCTTTGCTTTCTTATTATTTGGGCTGGTATCGTTTCTATAGCTTCAGGTGTTTGGAAAGGCAGCAGAAATGAGAAAGTAGCTGTTAAACACCTCGACCAACAAATTCCCTGTAAGAACTGTCAGTTTTTTACAAGTAGTCACTATCTTAAGTGTGCTGTACACCCCTCTATTGCTCTAACCCAGCAAGCAATCGATTGCTCTGACTACTGCCCCAAAATTACTGAGTAGTCATACAGCTAGTGCTTCAGTCAGCAAGTCACGCTGAATCAGCGCTCGGTCAACCAAAGACTGAATTTGTTCTGGTACAAGCGAATTGCCGTTAACGTAATGCTCCAGCCAAATTTGACTCACGAGATTAGGATCATCTGGTATTTGGCTCAAAGTTAAACCTGGTAGCGCTAGTTCTGTCATCAGCTGGTCAACTTTGGGGTCGTAACTGAGAGCAAAACAGCGACAGCCTTCGGCGGCGGCCATAATGAGGCTGTGATAGCGCATACCGATCGCCATCTCTACACCCCGAAACAAACCTTTCAAGGCTTTTGGATCTTCCAAACAGAAGATTTGATTGGGACCGGGCAAATGGGGCTGGATCGCTTGAGCGATCGCTAAATCTTGAGCTTGAAATGGCACCAGCAAAATGCATGTTTGCGTAGACTTTTGAAAGTCAATCAGAGCGCGAGTCAAGGTGTTGAGCCGAGTTGCAGTCAGTTGAGGATGCGATCGCAACGTCACCGCAACTCTAGGGGCAGGTAGATCCCAAAGTCCAGGCACTGACACTGCCTCTAACGCCCAAACTGGGTCAGGAGCTAGAACAAAGGCGACTTGCCAATCAGCTAGTAGGGCAGCAGAACCGCGATCTCGTACACTGACCGCTGTACAGTTAGCAAAAGTCCGCCGCGCCAGCGAGCGAGTCAAAGGGCGATTTAAGGGACCAACTCCTTGTGCCCAGGCAATCGTTTTCAGCCTCATCTGTTGTGCCAGTGCCATGAGTCCACCATAATATATGGGGCTAGCGGCGCTAGTAGCATCCTGCATCAGGCTACCGCCGCCCCAAATTAGGACATCGGATCGCTGAAGCGCTCGCAGGACTGACAAGGGTTGAAAGCGATCGCATGTCTCGACACCATAGCGCTCGTGGGTTTGAGGGGGGTTGCCAGAAAGCACTAGGGGCGTGACGTGATCCGGTAGCATTTGCAGCAGAGAAGCTAACAAAGCCTCGTCACCACCATTGCCCTTACCATAATAGCCACACAAAACTGCCCGAACCTTTTCCATTCAAAGATATCAATAAAAGTCAACGGTAGGATAGGGAGACAGAACTCATTAATCCTGCAATCTCAACCCCGAACTC
>CAXUIV010000009.1:0-4758 GCA_964250875.1 uncultured bacterium | reverse complement strand
AACCCCGAACTCATGCACGCACTCTCAATTCCCACATGGATTATTCATATTTCCAGCGTCGTTGAGTGGGTCGCGGCTATCTGGTTAATCTGGACTTACAGCGAAGTCAGTCATAATCGAGCTTGGCGAACTTTATCCTTTGCCATGCTACCAGCTCTTGTCAGCGCCATGTGTGCCTGCACCTGGCACTTTTTCGATAACGCTGAATCTCTAGAATGGCTAGTCACACTCCAAGCTGCCATGACTCTTGTCGGTAACTTTACCCTTTGGGCAGCTGCCTGGTGGATTTGGCGTTCCACCCGCACCGATGTAGTCTAAGCTACCATTCTTTTACTTATGCCCCATGCTCCATGCCCAACCTCAACAAGTCATCCTTTACTTTCACTCTGAGCCATGTCCAAAGAAGCCCTGTTTGCACTATCTCTGTTTCCCTACTTGGGTTTCTTGTGGTTTCTCACCCGTGGGCAGACGCCACGGTTAGCACTGCTCGGTTTTTACGGCACGCTGGTTTTTGTTGCCGTCACTATTCCGGCAGGAATTTATGCCCAAGTGCATTACGGTCAATCTTTGGCGAATGTTGATTGGCTACATGGGGGTGCAGAATTTTTCTTGACGCTTTCTAATATTCTGATTGTGCTGGGCTTCCGGCAAGCAATAAAAGAAAAGATGGAGGGATAAGACTTTTATGGATGTTATTCCAGCGATTGATTTATTGGAAGGCCGGTGTGTGCGGCTGTATCAGGGAGACTATACCCGCTCACAGGTTTTTAGTGATCGCCCAGATGATGTGGCTAGGCAGTGGGTTGAACAGGGAGCGAGTTGGCTACATGTGGTCGATCTTGACGGTGCGAAAGCGGGCAAGTTGGTGAATCAATCGGCGATCAAGGCGATTTTGCAGGCAGTGTCGGTGCCGGTACAGGTCGGTGGCGGTTTACGGGATCGCACCAGCGTTGCTCAACTTCTAGCTCTGGGCGTACAGAGGGTGATTTTAGGCACCGTTGCTGTCGAGCAGCCTCAGACGGTGGCCGAGCTGTGCGGTGAATTTCCAGGGCGAATTGTGGTAGGCATTGATGCCCGCAATGGACGAGTAGCAACTCGCGGCTGGCTAGAAACATCTGAAGTTTCGGCAACTGATCTGGCTGAGCAAATGCAGCAACTCGGAGCTGCTGCCATTGTTTACACTGATATTCAACGCGATGGTACACTGCAAGGGCCGAACATAGACGCTTTGAGAGAACTTGCGGCAGTGGTTAACTTACCTGTAATTGCCTCTGGCGGCATTAGTTCCATCACGGATCTTCTCAGCCTACTGGCACTCGAACCACTCGGCGTTAGTGGTGTGATTGTCGGTCGTGCCCTCTACACTGGCGATATAACTCTGAGGGAAGCACTCCAGGCGATTGGGCCGGGACGTTTACAGGATGTTCCTCCCGACCTAGGATTTTCAGCGATCGCTTGATGTCGCTTGGTTGTTTGTTGGTTGTTGTTGGTTGTTTGTATTACTAACAACTAATAACGAACAACAATTAGCCGCTTTGCGGAATCATCGCTGAAGGACCTGTATCCAAAGCATAGTTGGACGCAGCTATGCCGGTACCAATTCGCCCCTAGTACCAATTCGCACCAATTCGCCCTAAGCATGTCATGTCTTAGTGTGAATAGGAATTAACGGGCTGAAATGGCTCCCAACGAGATTTTCGTAAGTTTCCTCCTTAGCAAGGCAAAAGGTAAGCGTGATATTACCTTTTGCCTTTTTCTTTTGGCTACCTAGCTGACGTTGCATGAGACGTCTCTACACGCTGGAAGTCACTAATGGCCCTACCCGAACAGTATTGCGGTATAAAGGATACTTTTTCCTTTGCTACCACACTCGGCGCTGACATACTACCGTTGGCTTACCCAACTTAGTGTGACATTTCCAAAAAAACTTTCGGATGTCGGCAAATTTCGGTAATCTTGGTAAAGAAACAGACAGAAAATTTTTACTGATGTTTACTCGCGAATTGACCAAGTGTCCTCCTAGAGCAGAAATCGGGCAAATTAGCCGCCTCTTGGTGGTTGAAGACGAAGAGCTGATCAGAGAAATGCTGGTTTTGGCCCTACAGGAAGAAGGTTATGCGATCGCCACTGCTGAAGATGGGCGGTCAGCTTTGGCTTTACTCCAGAGTACTGAACCTACCAAAAGCGAGTATCCTTTTGACCTGGTGATCCTGGATTTGATGCTACCTCAAATTAATGGTTTAGACATCTGCCGGTTGCTCCGCTATCAAGGTAACCAAGTACCAATTCTGATCCTCAGTGCTAAGGGCAGTGAAACAGACCGCGTCTTAGGGCTTGAGGTGGGAGCAGATGACTACCTCACCAAACCTTTTAGCATGCGGGAGTTGATTGCCCGTTGTCGCGCTTTGCTGCGTCGCCAGCGCTTCGGTAGTTTTACTCAACTACCAGTGTTGCAGTTTAAAGACATTACTCTTTATCCTCAAGAGTGTCGCGTAATGGTCCGAGGTGAAGAAACCAATCTTTCTCCCAAGGAGTTCCGGCTGCTGGAGCTATTTATTAGCTATCCTCGGCGGGTTTGGGCACGGGAACAGTTGCTCGATCAGGTTTGGGGACCAGATTTTGTGGGTGACAGTAAAACGGTGGATGTCCACATTCGCTGGTTGCGAGAAAAATTAGAGCGAGACCCTAGTCGTCCGGAATACCTTGTCACCGTGCGCGGGTTCGGTTATCGCTTTGGCTGAGCTGAATATAGGGTGCTGGTATAGGGCGCTAATAAATCTAAAGTCGTTAAGCTGATGGTTGGTAGCTAATTGCTGGCGGCTCTCAATGGTTTTCTTGGCATTTTTTTTGGGACTTGCTGTAGGGATTGGGTTTTGGCTGTGGCAACGGCAACTTTTGCCTATTATTCCTCGCCTGCGACGGGAGATTATCCTGCAAGAACAGCAGCATCGAGCGCTGCAAGAACAGCTACAGACGTGGCAACAGGTGCTTCAGGTAGCACCGTTAGGATACTTGCAGGTAGATGAGGAAAACAGGTTGCTATGGTGCAACGAGCAGGCGCAGCAATTACTGTGGCTACAAAGGTGGGAACCAGGACAGGTGCGCTTGCTACTGGAGTTGGTGCGATCCTATGAACTCGACCAGCTAATCGAGCAAACTCGCGAACAACAACAGCCAGAGGTCCGGGAGTGGATGTTTCATCCAACATGTGGGGATGCAGCGGCGATGGGAGGGATGCGATCACTGACTTTAAGGGCGTCTAGCTGGCCTTTAGGACATGGGCAGGTGGGTGTTTTTCTAGAAAACCGGCAACCTCTCGTTGAATTATCGCAAGCACGCGATCGCTGGGTTTCTGATCTTGCCCATGAACTTAAAACGCCGCTAACATCTATTCGATTAGTCGTAGAAACCTTACAAGACCGTGTCGATCCTTCCTTACGGCGATGGTTTAACCGCTTATTGCCAGAAGTCAATCGGCTGATTAACCTGGTGCAAAACTGGCTAGAACTGAGCCAGCTGCAAATAGACCCTAGCCAGCGGCTGAACTTTGAACCCATGGAGCTGCGATCGCTGATTGACTCCGTTTGTCAAACACTAGACCCCTTGCTGCGGCGTCATCAGCTAAAGATTATTTATCTAGGACCAGAGACTGTGTGGCTGGTAGCGGACGAATCTCACCTCACGCAGGTGTTGCTTAATCTGCTTGACAATAGCATGAAGTACAGTCCGCTTAAGGGAACGATTCGCACCGAAGTAACGCTTCTGCCCGATGCAAATGCATCTAGCAAGGTTCAGATCAACATCATTGATAGTGGGCCAGGGTTCAAAGATGCCGACCTACCGTATGTTTTTGAGCGACTTTATCGGGGAGATCCAGCACGGGCGCGGCGCTCGGATGCTTTGAGTGAGCTAAAAGCGCCACTGCTGAGTACTGGTAGCGGCTTGGGCTTGGCGATTGTTCAGCAGATTGTGGTAGCCCACGGTGGCTCAGTCAAAGCAAGGAACCATCCGGAGACTGGTGGCGCTTGGCTACAGATTGAACTGCCCAACGCAATGACAGACTCTGCTAATTGAAACTATAGTGATTACATAAGTTGCTAGCTCAGCAAAGCGTGGATCCTGCCATTTCAAACCCAACTCCTGAACGCTCCCACTTTGAACGCCGCGTCAGGCGGTTAGAACGGGACATATTGCGCATGGGGGCTTTGGTGGAAAACTCCTTTCGTCTGAGCCACCAAGCACTGTTTGCTCGCGACCTAGCGGCAGCTAAGGAAATCCCCTTACTAGATAAGCAGATCGATCAACTCTACCGGCAAGTCGAGTTAGACTGTGCAGCTCTGCTGAGCATAGAAGCACTGATGGAGCGAGATCTCCGCTTAATCAGTGCCTTTATGCAACTGGTCCGTGATTTAGAGCGGATTGGAGACTATGCTGAAAATTTAGCTGAAGATGCAGTTAAGCTCTTTCCTTATCCACCTCATCCGTGCCTACCTCAAATTGAGGTGATGTCCCGCCACGCTCAGGCAATGCTAGCAGCAAGTCTAGTGTCTCTGGCAGATTTGGATGCAGTAGCTGGGAGAGCAGTGAAGCAGCAGGATGACGCTGTGGACCTTGCCTACGAGACGGTCTACCAAACTCTAGCTACAGAGCGGGACGTTAAAGGAGTGTTAGAGCCAATTCTCTTACTGGTGTTAGTCATTCGCCATCTGGAGCGAATGGCTGACCATGCGACTAATATCGGCCAGCGCGTGGCTTATG
>CAXUIV010000008.1:0-25272 GCA_964250875.1 uncultured bacterium | reverse complement strand
AATGAGTGGTGTGCGTGCTAAAGTCTGCCAATCCTCATCGTTTCTGGCTGCGGCAATAACTTTTACCAGACTGATAGCAAGGTAAATGACAAAAATTGCCCGAAGCACGTTGAAAATTAGAGCATAGATGTCAGTCGATCCAGTTCCACCACCGGCAGCAGTAATTGGGAATGCGGTTTGCATCCACTGCTGGGTCTGGTTCAAGAACTGAGCATCAGCGGGAGCTGCTACAAGGTTGAGCGCGTAAACAGAACCAACCACAGTAAAAACAGAGATTGCTGCTTTGATCCTGTGTTTACGGCCCCAACGATGAAATTGAGAAATAGCTTTATCAAACTGACGTTGAAAAAGTATGTAGACTCCGCCTGTCAAGGCCAAGAGAAAGCCGATAAAGCTAATGAAATTTGCTGAAACAGCCATATCCACAAACAAGACTGCTGATGCCAACAAAAACAAAAAGCTTAGAGGCAGTTGATGCAAATTCAAAAAGCTGGATTTTTCCTTACTGGAAAGTCGGTTGTAATTGCTAGTAAAAGTCATGGATACATACCTGTAGCGCAAGAATTAGATACCAAAGCTGATTGGTTGCAGTAGTTCCGAATATGAGGTACAAAAGACTGCATTTGCTGTCTTTACTTACCTGTTTCACCTGAAGCGCGATTGAGAGATTTAGATGCCCTGCAAAACAATGTGGTAGATATTCCAGAGGATTTACTGTAACC
The DNA here is from genome assembly GCA_964250875.1 of uncultured bacterium. Lineage (GTDB taxonomy): Bacteria > Cyanobacteriota > Cyanobacteriia > Cyanobacteriales > Chroococcidiopsidaceae > CAXUIV01. The sequence goes on along the minus strand of CAXUIV010000008.1, from coordinate 24,550 downwards.
CGACCCAAATTAATTTGAGAATAAGTTCATCTCTGGGAAGAGGACATTGCCTTTCATACTTTATTATTGTGATTTAAATAAAACTGAAAGTGAAATTTGTGTCTACTAAAAGAGATTATTGTAAAATTTTGATGAAGATCTGAAATTAGAAGTAGAAGGGATGTATTTAGTAGGCTTAATAGACGGGTTTTAGAAGTCAACGTAAGCTTATGAAACCATGCTTAAAATTAAGCTAGTAACTACAAGATCTTTAAGTTAAAGTCTAAAAGACTGCATTCTGACTACTCATTTGGTAAAAATACTCATGAAAAGAAAAAAGAATAAAGAGAAATACAAAAAAATTCAGAACATAGCTGAGTGTGTAATGGCAGGTATATCAGTATGCATGGCTATTATTGCTCAGTATGCTTCCAGCGACCCATTTGGTACAACGTTTCTATACGTAACAATGGGTGCTATTTTATACCCTTTTAATAAAATTGAGCGGACAAACAGGTTAGTGGCTGCCTCATTGGTTTATGCATTAGGAATCGTATTTGGTGCAGCGTGACTTCATTAACTGGAATCACGTATCCGTTATTGATGCTGTAATTGGGATACGCTCTTGTGCCGCCAACCACTGAAGTGCTGGCCGCCCTGACTTATGGCTGATTCGCTTACCCTTGTTTGTGTAGGTATACCTTACTCACGCCTCAATTCCCACATTGAGCAGTCGGTCCAAGAATTCTGGTATTGTCAATCTCTCCTCAGCCAATTGCTTGAGAAGTGTTTGTGACTGCTTTTAATGGGTAGCTCTGAGGGTATCGCGATCGCCCTTACGTCATGTTTTAGGTGAACATTGCGACACTATGAAAGTAAAGAAGATTATTTTCTGATTTTTAGGTTGCTTTGAATTTCTTCTAGTTTTATATAATTGTCGTTAACTCTGTCAATAATTCTTTGAAGTGCATGAGAATCCTGTGAAACTTGAACATTCCATAAGTTACTTAAAAATAATACCGTCCAAGAGCCAAAAAATGAGGCTACCAATGACGCAATAACTAAGCGAGATACTATTTCTCGTTTAATTAATAAATTATTGGATTTTATTTCTTTTTTAAGTCCAGCTACCAAAACGTTTTGGTTGGTAACTTCATTCAATACTTCTAATCTTAGTTCTGCTGCCACTGCACTTTGTTCAAGGATGTGATGCATGACTTCAGCTTTTAATTCCTCCATGTGTATGTCCTGATCAAGGATGTGACTTCTAAATTTCCTTTCTATACGATCTAAACACAGTGCCTGATTCTGTTCTAGAAGTGTAAGTTTTTTAATGCATTTACCATAAATGTCTATTGCTATATCAACGCTTTTCTCTTGTTCTTTAGCAATTTCAGTAAATTTAACGACTGGGATAACACTTTCACCAGAGTCTACGAGGTTTTGGTCAACCTTGTAGAGTTTAGTATCGTTCTGTTCGTTCTGCATTTAATACCTCACTGCTTGATAGGAACATTTGTTAGCTGCACTAATTCTACTGCAATGCTATTAATGTCATCAACGCAAAACACATTATTAGTACTCAATTTGAGATCGGGACTTGGAGGTAGCTTCGTGTTGCAACTCCAGTAGCGCTTTTATTGCCAACTCGCCAGCCTCTTTAGATGTGCGATCGCTAGGACTGGTCAAAAGAATCTTTTTCACTTCTTCTGGACCGTAATTGTGACGTAGCAGGCGCTTCGCAACCTCCTTGTCGCGCTCATCGGGTATTAATTGGGAGAGGTCCTCTGAGAGCTGCCGATAAACTTGCTGCGAAAGTAAAATAGCGTTGTTAACTTGCTCTCTTTGCATGTGTTCTAGCAAAAGCCCATCAGCTAATTTTTTGGAAGGAGAAGCAAGTTTCACAAGTTTCAAATTTTGCGGGTTAAACATAATAAGTTCTTGAATAGACTCAATCGATGATTGAGTGTCATCATTGGCGTGTAATGCCCTAGTAAGGGGTACGACATCTCTTTCCAAATCAAAGTCTATTCCTGACTCTTGCAGACCCTTCAGAGTGGGTTTCCGTTTGTGCCCCAGCTTAGATGCTTTAAAGTATAAGCCATCGACAGAATAAACAATCCCATTGATACGACCATCATCAGCAACACTCGGAATGACTCTAACACCACTTTCTGAAAGCTTGTTGATGTATTGAGTGAAGGTCTTAGCTGATAAAGCATTCTGAATAGAAATTTGGACTTTAGCGATCGCAGGTAACTCTGCGGGTGATGCTCGCTGGCCTGAGCTGAACTGATTGTCTTCCCGCATAAGTCGGCGAACCTGACCTGTAGTGGGAGCAGTCTTAGTTTTCTCCCAGCTCGACAAGGTGCGCTGCAACGAATATTTCTTCTCCAAGTGTCGGATGAGTTTTTCTGAGCGAACATAATCCCATGAATCGCTTACCGTGGAGCCGTCAGTTAAACGGATACGAGAGGCAACTATGTGAATGTGGTCATGGTCGCGATCTATGTGGCGGTACACAGCATATTGATTGGAATCGAACCCCATCCCCTTAAGGTAATCTGCCGCTACAAGATTCCAGCGATCGCCGTCTAAACGCTCATGCTTAGGCAAAGATAAGCTCGCATGGTAGACAACTCGCTGAAGACGGGGGTTCAATTGGCAAGAAACCCTAAACTCAGCAGTCAACTGTAACGGGTTAGACCCTGCCATATTGCCACCAATCAGTTGAGCGCCTTCCTTAGCAGAAAGGTAGTTGAGTAAGCCAGAGAAGCTACGTCCTTTAATTTGCTTACCAATCATCAATCTCGTCCCCTTCATATTCGTTAAAGTCAGGGGGCACAATTAGCTCAAAGCGAAGCGAACGAATCATCTCTTGAAGGTTGGCAAACATTTGAATGTCCAGAGGCAGAGAATCGCCCCGTCTCAGGGCTACATTACAAGCTCTTGCAAGCTGATTGAGATTGGAACTAAGACGACTTAACTCAAGATAAGCTTCCCTGTTAATAGCTGGTATGCGTCGTCTGAGTCTACGTTTCCCCAAAGCAGCACGACGAATATACTCACTAAGTGCAAGGCCACCTGCTGCTTGCTTGAGGAACAGATGCTCAGATGGCTCAAACCGGACTGGAACAACAGCAGTTCTTGGCATGGTGATAACTCCAAAAAAAGACGGGTCTGATTTATAAGTCAAAAAGAAGTATTAATGAAGTTATTTTATTGTGATTATCTACATGCAAAACGTAGTCGGTTTACATGGCTGGCTAATCTCATCTCAAGCATAGCAGAAGTATAAAAGACAAGAAGAAAAATAGTAGACAGCTTTAGAAAAAAAGTTTAAAATTGTTCCAATGAGGATTATGTTTGATTGCCTTACAAGATGTAAAATTGTGTTAAGGTTGTAAGAACAAATTCCGGAAGTTTTTGAAAAATTGAGTATAACTGAGAAAAATTGAGGTGTACCGTCTTGCCAAAGATAATTGAAGTTGATGTTAAAGCCGTCAACAAAGCGATTGAATACTTCAATGAACTTGAGAAAAAACAGAGAGAAAAAATTGCAGCAAAAGAAGCAATATTTATGTTGCTTCCTCAAATTACACATGCTAGACAAAATCTTAAATATAGTTACGAAGACATAGTAACAATGTTAAACAAACAGGGAATTATAATTAGTTTAGATACCTTGTTAAGTTATATAGCTACGGCAAGAAAGTTGACAACTTACAGTAAGAAAAAAACCAAGAATAAAAAAGAAAAAAGTAGCACCATTGTTTCAAATTCTTTCGATGATGACCTCGAAAAAACTGAGCAAAGCGCAGGCAATTCAAATGATTCGCCATCTGATAAAAATCTAGATAAAAAATGTATTGTAAATACCAGTATTGAGCAGTCTCTAACTCAACAAAACAATGCTCAATATGAAAATTTAGAATCCAAAGAAAAAGATTTACAAACAGGACAAAATAAATCGGAGGAAAACCCTATTTCCCTAATGGCTAATACTAGAAATATGACAGAACGAAGTTCTTCAATAACAGAACGTAAACGACAGCCCACAATTGCTACTTATACTCCAGCCACTAAAAACAACAAAAACTAGGATAATTATGCACAGAATTATATATTCTACAGGGCTTAAAGGTGGAATTGGTAAAACTACGATGAGTAGAAACTTGCTTGACCAATATGATGAAAGTGGAGTTATATATCAAGCATATGATAGCGATAACACCAATTCTCAATTGATGCGGTTTTATGGAGCATTTGGTAAAACTAAATTTCTCAACTTAACTCTTGAGGAAGAGCAGTCATTTTTCATTGATAACATTCTAGAAGAACAAAAGCCTCCACTAATTCTTGTTGACTTTCCTGCGGGAGGAAAAGAAGAAATGGAAGCTTTTGAAGCAGAGTTTGGATTAATTAGCAGTGGTGCTGCCGAAGAAATGGGATATAGAGTAACTCAAATATGGAATCTGGGAGACTCTGTAGATTCCATTTTTGGGCTAGAGAAACTCTATAAGACGCTTGGGGAAAACTGTGATTATGTTCTAGTAAAGCATAACTGTTTTAATGTGAAAGGCTATGCCTATTCCAGTTATGACGAGTCTAGCATTCGCAATACAATGATTGATAGCGGTGCTATAGAAATTGCAATGCCCGTGCTAGGAAAAGATGCTTATAATTACATTGACCGTAATTGTTTGACATTTATCGCGGCAGCTAACAGAGAAGGCAACATGCCAAGGTCTATTTCTTTAAGGACCAAAAGCTATCGCTATGCTGTTAGGGACAGCTTGAGTAAAGCTGCCCATTTCTTAGGACTGAATTTTACTTCGCTGCCGACCGATTCAAATCCCAATAAATCCAGTAGACGTACAGCTAATAAAAAGCGTGGAAAGGGAAATACAGTTGAACAGTCATCAGGACAATCAGAATCAGAGCAGTCAGAACAATCATCATCTGACCAGCCAAATCAGCCAGAGCAATCTGAACAGCCAGTCGCTCAGTAAAGACTTGGCTGAGATCTGGAGAACAATTGCAGATCAAAGTGATGAAACCAGCGACTTAAAGTCTTCAATATATGAGCTAAACACAAAAATTGAGTTATGGACACGCTTAACAACAGAACAAATGAGTTTGATCAGGGAGCTGGTTCAGTCGCTGGAGAGGGAGAAATCCAAATCGAGAAAGCAAGAAGAGAATTACGTGAAGCTTGGGGTTTACTTGGGAGCTTCAAACACGGAATTGAGCAATCTGAGCGGACAAATGACCGGCTTAGTGTCATTATTGGAAGACTTGAAGAACGAAACTCAGCAAATGGAATCCAACTCCATCGGGAAAGCAGAGCTAGAGATGATCAAGGATACGGTATTGAGCATAGCAGCCAAGCTAAACGGGATACAGAGCAGAGCGCCAAAGACAGCCGTCTTACCTCTACCAAATCAGACCATAGTTCAACCCCAAGCAACCAAGGAAAAAGAAGCAAGCGCTCTAAAGATCTCGATATGGAGAGGTAGGGGACTTATCCTAGGAACTACGCTGGTTACTTTCGGGCTAGGTATATCTTTCTACATGATTCTTAACTACAGATTATTGAACCAGCTTTTAGAACAGTCTAACTGGCTTCTATCTAAAGCTAATAAATATGAATGCTTAACAAAGATAAAGCCTTCTAGTTCGCCTGAGTGTCATTAGCGTGGAAATAAATCCTCTATCATCTCTAATTCAAAGTCGGCTTGTTGATGTCGTTTCCATCTTATTTGATAAGCAAGAACACTGGCGTGTAGAAAAGGGTGCTGTTGTCAAGGATGTACCTTGTAACGTGAATCCCAGTCTGATGGAAATAGTGTTCGACGCAGAGCTTGTATATGCGATCGTCTTGCCTGAAGGTCAGATTTTAATTAATAAGTTGCCAAACTACCTCAATTATGTCGAGCCATGAATGAAGATGAGCAGCTACGCCTATTAGTAAATGCTTTTTCAGATAGCTTTCTGCGTAATGAGAGGTATGAAACTATTGTTTCAGCCCGTAAGTATGCAGAAGCCATTTTGCAAAAGAAAGTTGACCCAGGAACTGCTGAAGCTAAGTTTGTGGATGAAGCGATTGAGAAAGGAATGGTCCGGGCAGCTAAAGCCATCACTCAGAGTGCTGAATCGAGCGAGCTAGTTTATGAGCGCCTGGTGGATCTGTACGAACGACAGCCAACATTAGGAGTACGTAGCAGTACTTCCGTCAGCCAGCAAGCCTATACTATAGCACTCCCATCCCCATTGCTTATCTAGCGGGTAAGCTCGCCGGTATTGGACCAGATACTGAGGTGTATGAACCAACGGCTGGAAATGGAGCGCTTCTGCTGTTGAGTAATCCTGCTAATGCCACAGTGAACGAGATAAATCCTGATCGCGTGAAGTCTCTCAGGTCACAGGGCTATACAGTAACTCAGCACGATGCAGCCGATTATCGACCGGACAAGCAGCAGGATGTCGTCATATGCAACCCTCCTTTTGGCCGAGTAAGGGATGAGAGAGGCAACCCTCGACGGTTCAAGCTGCCAGGGAATTCAGTGGGAACTTCTCAAGTCGATCACGCGATCGCGTTCCGTGCTTTAGAATCGATGAAAGACGATGGTCGGGCCGTGCTGATACTTGGCGGCAAGTTAGGCAGTGCTGAAGATGTCCGTTCCGCTCGTTATAACTCTTTGGAGAGCCGAGCATTTTTCAAGGCTCTTTATGACAACTATAAAGTAAACCAGCATTTTTCAGTGTGGGGCGACCTATACCGCAAGCAGGGGGCAGGGTTCCCAATTGATGTAATTGTGATAGCAGGCCGTGGACCATCATTATTAGATCTGCCCGCTGCTGAAGTACCTCGAATCTACAAGTCTTTCAACGAACTCAAGGAGCTGCTACCAAATGAAATACAGCAACTATCAGGGAATTTGGAAACCCCAGGAGTTAGGAGATCAGAGTTTGTTCACGGTGAGGATGCCAGCCGAAGCAACCTCATTAACACAGGTGGAGTACGACAATCTGATGGTCCAGCGAATCACTTGGATGATCCAAATCTGGATGCAGGATACCGGAGAAGACCAGGTGTTGACACACAAGATGTTGAATGGAGCGCTGAGAACCCTCCACCTTCAAGATCCTCCTTCATTGAAACAGACAACGGGCGAGTTGCAACCCCTATGGTTTTGGATGCAGGAATGGGGAGAGACATTCGTTCAGAGGAACGAAACTCTCGCCGCCAAACTTCAAATAGAGACCGGACAGATATTCCCAGTGGTTATCCATCCAATAGAGGCTCAAGTGAGGGAGCAGTGGATGGAGGAACACAACTCAGTGTCTCTAGACATGTGGCTGAGCGATCTGATTTACGGAATGGACTAATTAGCGAGAGAGAAAGCATGACAACTGAAGGACCGCGCCAGCTCCCCTACGTACCTAAAAGTAAGGCTAAATCCGCAAGCACTATAATTCCAGCTAATATGGCCGCTGCCGCTCAGCAGGCATTGGATAAATTTGAAACAGAGCATGGAGACATTGATGAATACGTGCGGCAGAACCTTGGGTATGACACCAAGGAAGATCTGTGGAAAGTGATGTTTGCTGAGCAGATAGATTCAACAGCCCTGGCATTCTCTCAGCTTGACAAGGGAAATATATTTCTCAACGGAGACCAGACAGGGAACGGTAAGGGAAGATTTGGAGCTGCTAACCTGATTCGCGCTCAGAGGCAGGATCTAATTCCGGTGTTTGTTACTCAAAAGCCAAATCTCTACAACGCCATGATTGGTGATTTGACGGACATTGGTAAACCAGGATTCAAGCCCTTTGCGACCAATAACAATCTCAGCATGAAGCTTGATGATGGTAGGCGGCTGAAGACATCTGGTCCTGCTGATCAAGAAGAAGAGATGAGGCGAATTGCTCGCGAGGGATTAGGGGACTACGATGCTGTCTTTACAACATACAGTCAGCTCCAGGCGGTGAGCAAAAAGGAGCCGTATCGCCGGGACTTCTTTCGGGCGATCGCGTCTAGGGCTGTGTTTATATTCGATGAAGCTCACGAAGCGGGCGGTTCCACAGGAGATTCCATAACCTGGAAAGACGATGGTCCAATAGACCGCGCTGACTTTGTACGTTCACTGGTAGACAGAAGTGCTGGGGCAGTATTCATGTCTGCCACAGCCACTAAAGATCCAGCAGTTATGGATCTATATGCACGACGCTCTGATGCTCGTCATGCTGTTTCCAGTCTTGAAACCCTGGAACAAATGCTTAAAGACGGTGGTGTTCCTCTACAGCAGATGATGGCAACTAAATTTGTTGCCTCAGGTCAGATGCTGCGGCGTGAGCGTTCTATGGAGGGAGTCTCTTTTGAGCCGAAGGTCGTTCCTGTGGATCGGGAAGTTGCCGATGGTATATCAGGTATCATGCGAGCAATTAATGAGTTTGACCGTGCTAAGCAAGATGCTATCAAAACGCTAGACAAGCAGCTTAAAAAAGAAGCGAAGCAGTTAGGTGCAGATACTGCTATTGGAGATGTGGGAGCATCATCAGTTGCGTTTACTTCTCTAATGCACAATGCTATTGATCAGGGTCTTTTAGTCCAAAAAGCTGAGGCGGTCGTTGAGGAGACAGTTACTTCCCTTAAAAACAATCAAAAGCCTCTCATTGCTGTCGCTTCTACTATGGACAGCTTTATAAAACAATACACAGACAATAATAAATTAGAAGTCGGCGATCCTATAGATATTGGTTTTGGCGATATATTGCATCGCTATTTAGAGCGATCGCGTGACGTTTCATATAAAGATTGTAGCGGCGAGCATAACCGGAGAAGGCTTAGCGATAGCGAATTAGGAGATGAAGGGGTAGAAGCGTATGAGAATGCGCTGGAGTTAATCGAAAGTACAGATCTGTCGTCTGTTCCTCTTAGTTCGATTGATTACATTAAATGGCGGTTAAACCAGGAGGGCTACAAGGTAGATGAAATCACTGGACGTCAGAATGTAATTGAATACACTGCCAGTGGAGAAACGGCTTATGGGCGACGATCAACAAAGGAGACGAGTCCGCAAGGAAAGGTCGATATTGTCAACAAGTTTAATAGCGGCGATTTAGATGTCGTTATTTTAAACAGGTCTGGAGCCACTGGAATTAGTCTTCATGCCTCCGAGAAATTTGCGGACCAGCGGCAGCGGCACATGATTGTTGCTCAGGCAGAGCGCGACATCAACCAGGTCATGCAGATGTTGGGGCGAGCTAACCGAGTAGGGCAGGTAGTGCCTCCGCAATTTACACTTTTGATGAGTGATTTGCCAGCAGAGAAGAGACTAGGGGCACTACTGACAAAGAAGATGGCTAGCCTCAACGCAAATACAACAGCCAGCCGAGAATCAGCCCTATCTGTGTCGAGCGTTGTGGATTTCATTAACCCCTACGGAGAGGAGGTCATTACAGAAATACTAACGGAGGACCCTGAATTAGATGCTCAGCTTTCCTTTCCGTTGGCAATGAGCCAGGATGAAGATTCAGAGATAGCTCTAATTAGTCGCGTGACTGGGCGTATTCCTTTGCTGCCGATTGAAGAGCAGGAAAAACTGTATGGGCTGATTGAAAGCGAGACGCAGGACTTGATTGCTCAAAAGGAGGCGATGGGTGAGAGCATTCTTCAAGCCGAACACCTGGATCTAGATGCTCAGCTACTTGCACGAATGGAAGTCATCCCCGACAACGGGAAAGTAAAAACTGAATTTACCGGACCAGTCTACTTAGATGTTGTAGACGCAAAAGTTCCAAGCAAGCCTTTGACTCAATTGCAGGTGGTGAATGCCGTTAGGGAAAGTTTGGAGCTGCCACCTGTTGAAGATACTGCGGCACATGATTTTAGTGAAGTTACCGAGGTCGCTGGTCAATGGTCCCAAGAACGTGTTGGTCAGCTGGCGCAGGCGACAGAGGAGTATCGGGCGAGAGTTCTGCCGACTAAGAAAAGCGATCTGGCTAGAGATAGGTTTAACGAGAAGCTGGACAAGCAACTTGTTCATTTAAAGGACACTCTGCGTGATTTTTCACCAGGAACCTCAGTTCGCGTAGTCTCTCCCGAACAAGGGAATGTTGTTTATGGAGTGGTATCTCGTGTGTGGCAAAAAAGCGAGAGTGGGAGTCCATCTGCCCCAACAAACTGGCGCGTTCAAGTTCTAGTGGATGGAAAGGCGAAGCAAGTTACCATCCCCCTGTCAAAGTTTAACAATAGAAAGGAAAACTCAATTCAGGTATCGGCACAGGAAGAAAATTTTGAGGGAGTCGATGTTTATGAGGCTTTCGATCTGCGTCAGCAGCAGGAAAGTCGCGCACAGAGACAGATTTTCACTGGAAACATAATTGAAGCATTTCAGAAATATCCTAATGGAAAGTTTGTTAACTATAGTGACAGTGAAGGTAATATTCAGCAGGGGCTGATCATGTCTCAAGGTTTTGATATCCAAAAAGAACTTAGAGATAGACCAGTCACTTTTGATGAGCCACGCCAAGTTAAAAATTTTATTACTGAAGTTACTCAATATCAAAGTTCTGTCAAATCTCTTGAGCAAGATTTAACTGTTACAGCGCATTCTGTTGTCCGGTTGGGAGGAAACGTAGACAGATTTGTGATTGAAGTGCCCAAATCAGCTAAACACGGCGGTAAGTACTTCTTAGATACAGATCTTATTGATGCCGTGGGCAATGAGTTTTACTCTGTTGGCGATCGCATGGAGGCTGTTGTTTCAGCGGAGCGAATAGATCAGGTACTTGAATATTTGATGAAGGATAAGAATGTGGCTTTGGCCGCATTTGATTTCAAGGAGCAGGCTCGTGATTTCCTTGGCATTACCCTACCAAATTTCAAAAAGATTGATGCAGCATCAATTCCAGTCATTCCGATTGAGGAGCTGGCAGAGCCACTAGTTAGCAGTCAGGCGCTTGGCGTAGAATCGCACTCACCAGAAACTTCGGCTTTCCAAGCAAAGATTCAGCCAGAGGTAGAGCCAATGGTCAGTGGCAATGGCAATCACATGGAGCTGGTTGTTTCGGCGGAGGGTGCAAATGAGATACTTCAGTACCTCATAGAGGAGAAAAACGTAGCCTTGGCCGCAATTGATGCAGAATCCATTTCGGTCACAGTAATGGGCGATCGCTTGAAAGGTGAGGAGCTGGTAGAGCCACTAGTTAGCAGTCAGGCACCTGCCACCCAAGTAGAGATAGAGCCAGGAGCTGCTATTCAGAGTGCTGATGCAGGTGTAGAGGTAAAGCCAACAGAGGCAGTAGCTACTGGTTGGGCGAAGGTGGAGCCAATTGTAGAGCTAGAAGTTAGTAGTCAGGGTTCTAGCGCAGAAGCGCACTCATCAGGAACCACAAATGCTCAGGTAGAAACTCAAGCAGAGGTAGAATCACTACTTGCTAGTCAAACACCTCCTGTTGCAGCTGGAACAAAACCAGTAGCTGCTTTTCGGGTAGATCTGGAGCCAGTAGCAGTTAAACGAGAAGTCGAATCAGTTGTGATTGCAAAACCAGTGATTGGCAATCAGGGTTTTAGTACAGAGGCGCACCCCTCAAAAGCTACAAATTCTTCGGTAGAAACTCAAGCAGAGGTAGAGTCACCTAAACCTAGTCCTGTAAAAACCATAGCCTTCTTTCGTGATGGGTTAGAGCATGTTGGACAAGTGGTAGCGAGGCAGAAACTGCAAGTAGTTCAGCCTTCTGCAAGCGTGTATCCTCAACCAGTACATCACGCAGATAGAGACTCTACAGAAAACGCTAAGACGGTCTATCCTATGGAGATAGTTGCGGCTACGTTAAAAAATCATGATCGCTCGACTCATGATCTGCTGCTTCAGGGTAAGGAAGGTGACAAAAGATATTCTCCATCTTTGGATCAGCTACGAACCTGGTATGCGAGAGCGCGAAATTTAGGTCGTGCTTCTGACTATCTAGATAACATTAAAGGATTAGGTGAGCAACTAAAGGCAGTAGAGCTAGGGGTAACTAGCAGTGATAATCCCTCTGAGAAAATCATTGATCCTAATAGCCCTGCAAAAATCTTCACAGTAGGTGAGGAAACAAGAAAGGCGTTGATTAGTGATTTGGATACGCATCGTAGACAAACTGGCTATGTAGCTTACGGCGCTGCTAAAATCCTACAGCAACTAGGTAGACAGGAAGGGGCTGTAAGGTCTTTTGAAGGCAAAACGTACCGAGTGGAAAGTAGTTCTGGTGTTACGACAGTAACGGCTAAAGACCGAGGAAAAATACTGGAATTTGAAAAGAATGGCAGGGTGACACTTACAAAAGTTACACCACAGGATGTTGAAAGATTCCGTGGAGTTTGTGCAAAGCTTCCTAGAGAAGTTGCTAAAGCTGCGGAATCGAGCGCTGCCTATGGAGCATAAAGAGCTTGAACTTTGAATGAAGGTTAAAGGTCTATTTTGAAGCCACCCAAAAAATTGCTAAGTATCGCTGAGACTGCAACTTGGACTGCTTACAGCCGAGTCATTGAATCTCAACGCTCTGATTTTCATTTTCGAGATCCTTATGCATCTGTCTTGATAGAAGCTTGTGAAAACAAAGCCTTTATAGCTTCTTTAGGAGCAAAAAGTGCATCAATTGTAAGCGTTCGCACTTGCATTATTGACCAATTCCTACTTCGCTGTATAAGTGAAGGAGTAGATACGGTAGTCAATCTTGCCGCTGGTTACGATACTCGTCCCTATCCAGAACGCTTAGGAAGAGCTTTGCCACCTCAACTGAAATGGATTGAGGTCGATCAGCCTAATGTGCTGGCCCATAAAAAGCTGTATTTATCTGAGCATGAGCCGTCATGCCATCTGGAAAGGGTGCCTCTTGATTTATTAGATGCAGCAAAGCTCAATGATTTCCTCGCATCAGTAAGTCGAAAATCGTGTTCTACAGTAGTCATAAGTGAAGGACTGCTGGTCTACTTATCTGAGCAGCAAGTTAATAGTCTTTCTGCGGCCCTCAGAGAGGCTAGCAGTGTTCACACATGGATATTCGATTTCGTGTGCCCCTTGATTCTCAAGAGCTTCGCCGCTAGCTGTAACTCTCACTTGGCACAAAACGGTCAAGTTCGGTTTGCGCCGCTCAACGGTCTTGGGTATTTCCAGCAACGTCAATGGGATTTAGCTGATTACGCTTCTTTTTTGGAGCAGGCTCACACTCTTAATAGAGAAGTTTTGTGGATGAAGCTTCTTAGGTACATCCGTCCATACTTCGGCGGTTCACCTAATCTAAAATCTTTGTATCAGAACTATGGAGTTTGCTTGTTAAAGTCCACAAAAATTAGTTAGATAGACTGCTTATGTACTGCTTTAATTCGTAATAGAAACCCCCATGTGGCTAGCATTGGGGGTGAAACATGACTAGTGTACTTCATCACTTTTGTAGTATATCTACTATCAAGCAGAAAGTCAGCCAAAAAATATATTCAATAATTTATTCAATAATTTAATGGAGTTGGTGCTGTTAGTGCTAAACGCTTTGAGTAATGGTTAGAGATAGTTTAGAAACACACTTACATTTCTCTTAAGCTATGTCAGTTACCTTCGACTTTGACTCGATACTCATCGGCAGACATAGTGTTATCTGCTTCGTTAGGAGAGCTGACGCGGACCTTAAGCAACCATCCTTCTGTATAAGGGTTTCTTGCTATCTTTTCCGGTGCAGTAATCATCACCTCATTACGCTCTACAACTGTGCCACTGACCGCTGAATAGAGATCTTGAACTGCCTTGACGGACTCTACTGAGCCAAAACTTTCACCTTTAGTTACGATGTCGCCAACTTCCGGCAGTTCTAAGAATACAATATCACCTAATTGGTTTACTGCGAAGGCACTGATACCAATTGTAGCTATGCCTTCTTCTAGCTGTACATACTCGTGGGAGTTCAGGTACTGCAAGTTGTTCGGGTATTCTAGAGCCAATGCTACCTCCTCGATAAATTAATCTGCTGCCCACTTTTCATATCTATCAGTTTACCAAACACTTTGCTTGATTATTACCTGTGCTAATGACAATCAAAAGCGTCTAAAAGACGCTACTAGTACTTCTTTAATAATCACAAAAGACTTATAAAATCACTATCCCTTTAATAAAGCTTAAAAATCTTAAAACTTTTACAAAGTTTGTAGTTTTGTACTAGTAATTTAGACAGTTTTAAGGGTAAATTTTAAATATCTTGGTTATATCTTGGCTATTAAAACAGTCGATCAAGATTTTGCAAGACTTAAACGAATTAGGCTCAGGGAAAGAATAATTCAACTAATTAGTAATTAATGAAAAAGCTTCGCATCAATCAAAAAATACTAGCCGAATTGATTGGCACCTTTATTCTTGTATTTGCTGGATGTGGTGCCCAGATGGCTGATGAAATTACTAAAGGATCAGTAACTCATCTTGGTATTAGCATTGCATTTGCTACTTCTGTAGCTGCGCTAATCTACACAATAGGTCATATTAGCGGTTGCCACATCAATCCGGCTGTAACTTTGGCACTTTCGAGTGCTGGATTGTTCCCACGTACTTTAGTGATTCCATATATACTCGCTCAGTTATCTGGTGCAATTATTGCTTCTTTTCTGCTTGTGATGACATTTGGAATGGTAGCTGATGTAGGTGCGACTATACCGCTACACAATAATTGGTCACAGTCCTTAGTTCTGGAAACAGTATTGACATTCATCTTAATGTTCGTCATTACAGGGACTGCTCTTGATCCTCGTGCAGTTAAAGGTTTTGCAGGATTGGCTATCGGTCTAACCGTAGGCTTTGAAGATGCATCTATGGGAACTATTAGCGGTGCTAGCATGAATCCTGCACGATCGCTCGGACCTGCTTTATTGTCTAATACCTGGCAATACCACTGGATATACTGGGTAGGACCAATTTTAGGAGCGCAATTAGCCGTATGGGTTTATCAAAGATTCTTGCACAAACTAAGTGATTAGTTGGTGAAACATTTAGGCTTTGATACTTACGGCTATCTATTTCTGTCAATCAACACTTCTTTTGGAAAAAACGCAATGTCAACACTGATCAGCAACGAGTCGCCTGAAGTTATACCTAGCCCTATAAATTCTTACGTACCTCGCCACATTGGACTAAATAGCGATACACTCCAATCAGTTCTAGAGTATTTAGGTTTTGATGATATTGATACCTTGATCCAACAAGTTGTTCCTCCAGGGTCTCAGCGTGAAAAAATGAATTTACCTGACGGAGAATCAGAAGCAGTTGTTTCCCAGAAGCTACACTTGATTGCTTCAAAGAACGAAATCGCTCGTTCTTTTATTGGTATGGGATACTACAATTGTCATACTCCATCAGCAATTGCCCGTAATATTCTTGAAAATCCCAGTTGGTATACCGCGTACACTCCTTATCAACCTGAAATAGCACAGGGAAGATTAGAAGCGCTACTCAACTTTCAGACTATGGTCGTTGACCTAACTGGATTAGAAGTAGCCAATTCTTCAATGTTAGATGAAGGATCTGCCGCCGCCGAAGCAGTAGCAATGGCGTCTAGTCAGTCCAAAAATAGTCGAACACTCTTTTTAAGTAATGGTTGCCAACCGCACATCGCGGCTTGCATTCGTACTCGCTCGAAAGCTTTGGGGTTAACTACCATAGAAGGAGAGCCTGACGATTTTGATTTTTCTACCCCGATCTTCTGCGCCGTTTTACCTTATCCAACTAAAACTGGACTTGTCTCAAATTATCGCCCTTTTATTGAACAACTCCATGAGAATGGGGGTTTAGCAATTCTTATTGCTGACTTGCTCTCACTTACCCTATTTGCCTCTCCTGGTGAACTGGGTGCAGATATTGCTGTGGGTAGTGTCCAACGTTTCGGATGCCCCTTATATTTTGGTGGTCCCCATGTAGCCTATTTTGCCACTAAGCAGGCTTACATCCGGAACTTGCCAGGTCGCTTAGTCGGCATGTCCAAAGATAAATCCGGCAAGCCTGCTTTGCGCTTAGCTTTGCAAACCCGCGAACAGCATATTAAACGCGAAAAAGCGACAAGTAATATTTGCACGTCAGCAGTTCTGACAGCAGTCATTGCTAGCATGTATGCTGTCCATCATGGCCCCTCTGGTTTAAAAGCGATTGCCTGTAGAATTCAGAGGCTAACAGTGTTACTAGCATCATCTTTGCGATTACTGGGTTTTGACGTATCCCTGGAGGAAGTACGTTTTGACACTGTGCATGTGTCTCTTAATAAAGAGCAGAGGCAAAATATTCTTCACGCAGCAGTAGAAGCAAAAATCAACCTTTGTGTTTTTTATCCCGAAACACTTGGAGTTTCCCTTGATGAAACAACATCATTTGACGACGTATTAGACTTATTGCGAATCTTTGGGGGAGAGGATGGGGTGCTGATCGGGCGTAGGCATGTGCAGCTTAAGGGAATTATAGAGGTAGACATACCAAAAGAACTTCAAAGACATACTACCTACTTGTCCAACCCCGTTTTCAATTCATATCACGATGACACTAGGCTCATGCGATACATTCGCAGTCTTGAGACCAGGGACTTATCCTTGATGAATTCAATGATACCCTTGGGGTCTTGCACAATGAAACACTCCCCAGCCAGTGCTATGCAAGCTCTGTCTTTGCCGGGATTCTCTCAGATACACCCTTTCGCTCCAAGTAGCCAAGCAGAGGGATATTTGCAGTTGATTGCTGAACTACAAGACATACTTGCCGAAGCTACTGGTTTTAAAGGAGTTTCCCTACAGCCTACATCTGGTGCCCAAGGAGAGTATGCTGGACTGCTGACTATTCGGCAATATCATAAAAGTCGAGGTGAAGAATTCCGCAACGTATGCCTCATTCCAGTTTCAGCCCACGGGACTAATCCAGCGAGTGCTGTCATGGCTGGCATGAAAATAGTTACGATCAACTGCGACACTAGCGGAAATGTCGATATTGCCGACCTTGAATTAAAAGCAGAAAAGTACAGCGACAACTTGTCCGCACTGATGATCACTTATCCTTCCACTCATGGCGTTTTTGAACCAGAAATTCGAGACGCGATCAAAATCGTCCATGCTTGTGGAGGGCAGGTTTATATGGATGGAGCTAATATGAATGCTCAGGTGGGTTTGCTCAGTCCTGGGAATTTGGGAGCGGATGTGTGTCATCTGAACCTACACAAAACCTTCGCCTTGCCTCATGGAGGCGGTGGACCGGGAATGGGGCCTATCTGTGTTGCAGAACACTTAGTCCCCTTTTTACCGTCTCATCCAGTTGTGCAAATTGGAGGTGTTGAGTTTGAAGCCAAAATTAATGACCATTCCGTTGCCTCTTCACCTTGGGGCAATGTAGGAGCAGCTTGCATTCCGTGGGCCTACAGCAGGCTTTTAGGAGGAGCTGGTCTTACATTGGCAACCAAGATCGCCATTCTTAATGCCAACTATATTGCTCGCAGACTAGAACCTTACTTTCCAATTTTATACAAAGGAGAAAGTGGACTAGTAGCCCATGAGTGTATTATTGACTTGCGCCCAATTCGGAAGTCAACAGGAATATCTGTTGATGATGTTGCTAAACGACTTATTGACTACAGCTTCCATCCGCCAACTGTTTCTTTCCCCGTGAGTGGAACAATGATGGTGGAGCCAACTGAGAGCGAGTCTAAAGAAGAGATGGATCGCTTTTGTGAAGCTATGATCAGCATTCATGCTGAAATCAAAGAAATTGAGTCTGGACTTGCCGATCCCTCGGACAACCTGCTAAAAAATGCTCCACATCCTATGGTGTACTGCACTCAGGCTGAGTGGAATCATTCTTATTCCCGTGAACGCGCAGCTTATCCTACAGTGCAGCTTCGAGATAATAAGTTTTGGCCAACCGTTTCCCGAATCGATGGTGCGTATGGCGATCTTAACCCTGTTTGTACATGTCCAGACGTGAGTAGCTATGATGATGCACATTTTGATGGACTCTCAATTACGGAAGCTAATCAATCAGAAATTGACCTTAAACCATTCGTGATTGACAATGTAATTAAGCCTCTTGCTTCTACATCTTTTACCCCAGCAACAGGTTTGAGTACTGAATCGCAGCGTAAAGTTTTACCATTGTCAGAAATGCTCTCTTGTTCTTGCTCTTCTAAGGCTGCACAACATATAACCGCTTTTATGGATGTGGTGCAAATGTGGCACGAGCAGCAGAATGCTATGGGAAGTGAATTTATGCAAGCACTCGGATTTATTTCAGAGAATTTTGCCAAAGCTACTGCGGAAGGTCATAGCGTAGAACAATTAACGGATCAAGCAAGACCATCCAGCCCTTGTACGTCAGAAGCAAACGAATAATCCTGAATGTCTTCATTCAGGATTAGTGTATCTACCACAAACTGCCACAGGGATTTAGATAAAGATAAAGCTACATCTAACCTCTTTTTTGCTGGCGACTTCTATTCCAAAAAAAATATATAGCCGTAAGAATGGCCAGAAATATGACTGCTGTAAATAAAGTTATTACTTGAAGACGATCTAGGTGCGGATAACTAGCAAAAGCAAGGACATAAACACAAGGTAGCTTCAGTAACAATAAATACATTTGGAGACTCCACAAATATTTAAGCCTTAGAACCCGTCAAAGCTAGCACAGTTACTTGGAGTGATCAAGGGTTATGAACGATAAATGGTAATAAGTTGGGCTAGAAGTTTAACGGAGAAGAAATCAGTCTGGAGACTGCGACAGAGCGATTAGGAATTGATGACAGGTTGGTATGAGGAACTGGATTTGTCAGACCAAGTAGGAATCCTGTCTAGTCTTTTGCTTTGGTAAGCTGTTCAGCCTTTAAACTGGGTATTTCAGATGCTGAAACCCTTTGCCAGCTTAGATTGCCTCGGAAATTTAAATGCACAACAGCTTATTGAATTAAGCGACACACATCAAATTACAAAAGATCGTATTTATGTTTATGTCAAATTTAGTTGATACAGTTGATTATGTTGACAAATTAGCTTTGAACAGTTTGTCTCATCGAGCTTTAAATCACCCCTATCTTGATGCTTTAGCTTCAGGTGATTTACCTAATCCTGGTTATGCATTAGCTGATTTTGCAAATCAGTATTCGGCCTATTCTTGCTATTTCTCTAAATACTTAGCTGCTCTAATATCAAAATTGGAAGATATAGAAGATGCAACTTACTCAATTTTGTTACTAAAGAATTTGGCAGAAGAAAGCGGAAATATAAGCACAGAGAATAAAAGTATTTTAGGGGAGCTGGGGATTCAAGTAGATTGGGTAGAAGGTGTTCCTCATTCCGAGTTATTTTCAAGGTTTAGAAACGCAATGCTTGCTAGTCATCCTCTCGATCCGCAGCATATAGAGACGGATGTTAATGTCCTTGCATGGAGAAGAACACTGCATAGCATAATTCTTCAAGGCTCACCTGCTGAAGGAGTTGGCGTACTTGGCCTAGGGACCGAAGGCATCATCCAATATATTTATCGAACAATACTTACCGCAATAGAAGCTCATTCAGATCTTCATCCATCAGAATATGTCTTCTTTACTCTTCATTATCAAGTTGATGATTCTCATCAGACTACTTTACTAAATATTGCTAAAGAGCTAGCGACAACTGAGGTAGCAAAGCACGATATGCTAATAGGAATGACGCAAGCTTTAAATCTTAGAGCTTCCTTTTGGGATTTGATGTATGAAAGAGCGTTAAGAATGACATGGAAATGATGTTATAAAAGATTTAAAAGAGCTTCTAAAATTATGCTTACACTTGAAAATTATATATTTAATCGCGCAGGCAAATACATTGGCGACCGAGCAATCCAAATTCATTTAGAAGCAAAATGGTTTCAGATTTTGCCAGCAGAGCGCTGTTGCTTTTGTACTGGCCAAACTCGATATTGGAGTACAAAGAAAAAAGTTCCGGTTTGTCCCGACTGTGCCAACTATTATGAGGAGAGTACTGTTTTAGACAGAAGTGAATGGAGAGATATACCTTGACGGTTGACGTCGCACAGTCAATTCACGCTGAAACTTACTGTTTTGATCACGGTAGTGGCAAGACCGAGAAAGATGCATTTACACCTTAATGTTGCCTTCTCCTACATATGCTCAGCAGCCTTGCCAAAATTTATAGTGAGATTATTAACGTTCGCTTCTGTAACGAATTTACCGAAGACCACATATCTGAGACAATCTATAAGCAGTCCCCCTTATATTATGTGTATATTCCAACTACTTGAATGCTTGAAACGCAACATGTAATGGAATGCTTTCAAGGGAGCTAAAGAAAACAGGATTGATTCTCAAGTGTTCGTCTGTGACGCCTAGCTCGGCTATTCTTGATATTTGGTTAAAGCCTGCATTTTGAAGAGCTGATAAATAGTCGTCTATGCGTTTGTGTATACAGAGTACTTCAACGCTTCTGCCGGAAAGATGCCATATTTTTCCAAGCATAGCGCGATCTCTGTCCTTGAAGTAATTTACTCCTCGTCCGTCGAAATAAAAAGGAGATTCATGGACTTGACGTAAAAATGGAAAAAGAGGATGAGGTACAAAAAAAACAAAATTACCTCCTGAGCGCAACACACGAAAAACTTCTTTCATGCTGCGCTCCATTTCACTGTAAGTTAGATAGTTATACAAAAACACTGCTGTAACTAAATCATATTCCTTCTCCATTGCAAAAGATAGATCAATGGCCGATCCTATTCTGTAAACGTTCTGTAGTGGAAATTCTTCTTCAGATTCCCTAGCTCTATTGATCATTTCTCTTGAAATATCTAACCCTAAAACACTTTTAGCTCCAGCAATCTTCATAAAGCGACTGCAATATCCTTCGCCACATCCTACATCAAGAACTTTTGTGCCGTCTATAAATCCACAGAATTCTAGTAGATGTGATCGAGCTGTAAAGTCTGATAATAAGCTGACTCCTTGGCGCTGCCAGCTTGAAGCTGATTGATTGTATAACTCTGCGATTTCTAGCATTGTAACTTTTCCTGATGTGATGACTTAAATATTTATTGAGTAGCAATTGAGTAGCATCAAGAATTTGCGAAACCACCTATTCAAATACTACCGTTTTGTTGTTGTAAATCAAGATTCTATTGTTTACGTGTAGTCGTATCGCTTTAGATAAAGTGATTCGCTCTAAGTCTTTCCCCTTACGGATGAAATCATCAATTCCATCTCGATGATTTACATGGGTGATGTTTTGCTCGATAATTGGTCCTGAATCCAAATCCTCTATTGCGTAATGTGCTGTTGCTCCGATGACTTTTACCCCCCTCTCATACGCTTGCTTATAAGGATTAGCTCCTATAAAAGCTGGCAGTAGAGAGTGGTGAACGTTAATTATCTTGTAGCGAAACTGAGTGATAAATTGAGGACTTAAAATCTGCATATATTTTGCTAAGACTATCAAATCTATTTTGTAATTTCGCAGTAACTGGATCTGCAATTCTTCCTGCTGCTTTTTATTTTCCCCGTTTATTTTTATATAGTGATAATCCGAATTACACGCTTGCTCGCATACTTCTTTAAGAGCCAAGTGATTACTAATGATTAGAGGAATTTCAGTATTTATCTCTTGAGATTGCTGTCTCCAAAGCAAATCTAAAAGGCAATGACTCTGCTGACCAATAAAAACAGCAATCCGAGGAACTGTATCAGAGAAATGTATTTCCCAGGTCGCCAGCAGTGGAGCAACGAGTTCTGCTACTGCTACAGAGATTTCTGGCCTAGAGAGCCGAAAATATTTTATCGACCATTGAAAACGCGCAAGAAATATCCCCGTACTTGAATCAACTTGCTGATCTAGAGAAACTATATTTCCGCCGTTCACGTAAATGAAGTTAGAAATTTTGGCGGTCAACCCTTCTGTATCTGGGCAGGATATTAATAATGTTACTTCCACTACTTTCTCTAAGTAAGCCGCTTACCTCACTGATTATATATCTAATTCCGTTACTAGCTGCTTTCTTGATGTCTCCATGACAGCTTCAATGATCGCCTCTCTTTGATCCTGCGGAAGTTCTGCGAGCCTTCTGAACCTCGCATCATGAAGCACGATGATTGCCCCAGCTCTGCCAATCATCTCGATTAGGTCTGAGATACTGCTGCAACCCATTTGTTTCGCTAGGCTAGCAGCACCAGCCCATCCTTCTTCGGTAACAGTTATGCTGTGGCGGTTTTTCACGGAATCATACTTTGGTGGCCTGCCGTCGTGGTAGGTCAAGTTCATAAGGCTTTTGGGGTTAACCCTTTTTGCCTGAGGTGTGGTATTTTCCTTCATTCTCAGCCTCGCTTTTGCTTGCACTCTATTATGTATGTATTTATAGTAATTTGACCGGAGCCATTGTCAATAACCTAAAGCAGCAGCTGATTAGGTTAAGCCAGTCGAGTCAGTTGATCTGGCTAAGTCAAATCCAGACGTTTCGACTTCGGTGGCTCAATAAATCTGATCAACACGTCGTACTCCTTATTCCCCAAGGAGCGGGAGAACCACACATTGCCGTCTTGGTCATTCTTGGCACGACGCTGGTAGATCTGCTCTTTCCACTTGATAAGGTCAGGAAGTCTGTCTTTATCCCGTCGCATCACCTCTGCCCCGATACTGAGCCAGTTGAAGTTAGGAAACTCATCAACTGTTTTCATGTATCGTGGTCCAGCTTTACTGGCGCTGGCACTGGCTAGAAGTTCGACAGCTGATGCTATTCGCTCTAGTAACTGGTTCTGAATCGCCGTTTGTTTGTAGAGGTGACGTAGCCCTTCAGTTACGGTGCGCTCGAAGTCGGTCTGGTCGGTTTGGGTCTGAGGTTTTTTAGGAATTGGTTTCATGAAGTTTATACCTCAGCTACGATGACTGAGGTACTAAAATTGCTTAATGAGTCAGTGTCTTCATTCATTGGTCGTATTAATTGCCTTGAGGAAATCGTTCCCACAAGTCAGAATTACACTCCCTTATGCTTTGATAGTTTCCTTTGCCAATGATTAAATGATCTAGCAGTGCAATATTAAGTATTTGTGCCCCTTCAAGCAGTGTTTCTGTAATAGCGATATCTTCTGGACTGGGTTGAAGCGATCCTGTCGGATGATTGTGTGCCACAATTAACCTAGTTCCTCTGGTTTGTAAGACAGAACCAAAAATTTCTCTCGGATCTACAAGAATTGCGGTTGCAGTACCCTCAGAAACAATTTTGTAAGCCAATAGATAATTCTTGCAATCAAGTACAGCAACCGCAAATCGTTCTTTCGCTCTGAAAGCAAGATCGTATTGAAAAAGTTTATTAGCTTCTTCAGGCGAATCAATCACCTTAGAAGGTTCTGAGCGAGAGAACAGTCTTCTCCCTAATTCAATGGCAGCTGCAATTTGGTTAATCTTGGTATCTGCTAACTGAAGTTGAGATAGTTGATTGTGTAAAACTGAAACAACATCCTTATTCTCTAAATGACCATAAGATCTTTTCAAAGCTTTTTGTATTCTGACAGGCTTAAGATTTGTGATCGCAGCTATTAACTCTACCGTCTCAAACATATTGGGATGACTTGAAATTTGCTCGATACTTATTGAGTCTCTGACGTAGGACATGTTACGGCTCCACAGTTTAATTAACTAATAACCAACTTTCCACCTTTCTACTATCTATTATATATGGATTAAATAGAATGTCAATAATGTACGTATGAAATAGATGCTGATTTGCCGCATCTTCTACATCTTTAGGCTTGGGGGCTGCCGCTCCCTCAATTCCCTCAGGCAATATCGACGCTCATTGCAACTAGCCCACTTATCTTTCTGGGTTCGACCAGGAACGCCATTGTATTCACGAACGGCCTCAAAAGCCCACCGCAACTTCTCGTTGGCTTGCCCCCTCTCTAAAACTCCTACGAGCAGAATCACCAGGCGCTTTACTCAAAGAGATAGCCAAAGCAATCGGCACAGCAAGTAGAGTAGGAGAGATGGATTTTTACTTCCCAAACACTGTTTAAGGTTTAGAGCAGAAGTTTTGCTGAATCAGGTGGAAAACTAGATGGAGAAACAAATTAATCAAGCTTGTCTGCATATATGTCAAGTACACAATCATAAACATAAGATAAAGAAGTAGTAAATATTTTGTGAACCTACAGAACTTACTTAGAAAAATCTGATAAAAATAACTCATTGACATTAGTCAAATCTTACTCACTCCAGACAGCATAGGATAGATCGGACGCTGACTTTAAATCGGATCTTACCTTGAAGGAAAACCATAAAGTTTTGCTTCACTTCGGGAAAGTGCAGCGTTGTTGAAAACTAACTATAACTTTCGATCAAGTGATCACTTCTTATTACAAGATTTAAACATGACTGCTAATTCAAAACAAATTACCTCTAGCTTGCGCCCAGAGTGCCTATCTTTTCCTGAAACATTGGCTCAATCAGTTGCAAACATTGCGCCCACTGCAATGCCAGCTTTGACTATGCCGCTAGTGTTCGCTAGTGCAGGCAAGGGAACTTGGTTAGCTTTTCTAGTCGCAA
>CAXUIV010000007.1:0-25725 GCA_964250875.1 uncultured bacterium | reverse complement strand
CAGGGTTTATCAGGTTTAAGATCGAGCAAAGCCAATAAAGTTAATGCAGACCGTTATTCAATTGAGCGCGTGGAAAATCTAGCTGCTTCAGGATCTCCAGCGCTTCATCAATCCTTACCCTCACTATGGTTAGGCTTTCATTCGCTTGGTCTGTCATATGCAATATTCCTTCAACAATTCCGTCGAGCTGCTGCTGTGAGGGGAAAACTTCTCCAATTTGCGACCCAAGAGATAATAACTGCTGAAGAGGGGGATATTTCAATTTTCTTAGATCAGTCGCGTTAACCTGAGTGTGACCGTTGAATAGTCTGAAGAACGAATCAACTATGCTGGAATTGAGATGTGCAGCTAACCCCTTTGCTAGAGTAATTTCTAAACCGTTTCCATTTCGGTGAAAATAATTAAGATGGTTTTCAAAACCAACCGCATCAACATCAAATCGATCCGCATCATAAACGACAGCAACGACACGCTTTTTCTCTTCCTTAGAGGAAAAACGTTTGGTGAGGACATAGTGACCATTAGGCACTAGCAAAACCGCCGTTTCATCTACATGCATTAACGCTTGCGACTTCCTGGTTACTTTAGGATGCTCAACGTACCCATCAGTAAAATTAACAGGATATATTAGCGGAACCGCTCCTTGCTCAGGTTGCCCTCTAAGATACTCCTTGGCACGAAAATCAACAACTCGCCCTGTTGAAACCTTCAATCCTAAATCGTCCAGGCTACAGGTAAACTTCGCCATTTGCTCAGTGACTCTCTGACTAAGAGCATCAGGAACAATACGAATAAACTGGTCTAAATCATCAGGACATACTACTTCTGTATAAGGCAGAATATTAGACATGATCATGTCATCATCTGCGTCTGTACTTGTATTAATCACAACATTTTTACTCTTCTCTTTTCCCTTCAACGCATGAATAATAACCGTCTCCTGAAGAACATCATCATCCCTGAAAGCCTGCTGGCGTGACTCAAACAGATGTACTTGTTGCAGAGCCATCATGTTCAAAAACATCTTCCGAAAGTTCTTGAAGTAAGAGCCGTTGCAAAAACTTCTCGGAGTGATAGCAACGAACTCACCGCCGTGTACAAGCAACTGCGCTGCGGCAGCCATAAAACCTGGGTAAATATTGCTTGTCTCCACACCAATATTTCGCAGGGAGCTACGCATACTAGAATGAGCGTTTATCTTGAAATAAGGTGGATTCAAGATGGTATGTGTGAAAAATAGCATGGAATTTTGACTAAAAAGACTAGGCTGTAGAAGGCTAACTGCTTCCTGAATAAAATCTGCTTCGTGAATGTGATATTTGAAAGTAATGCCGTTAGCCCTGCACTCCTGATTACACAATTCCTGAGTTTTTCTCAAGTATCCGATCAACGTAGGGTCAATCTCATAAGCCGTGACTTCCAGAGTCAAAGGTCGCTGCTTCTGCCGACAAACATTAGCAACAAAGGCAGCAGATAAACAGCCTGTACCAGCACCGGCATCTAATAAATGTATGTGAGGTAGATCAAGCCTTTGAAACATGTTTACCATTAGCTCTGCTACTGGCAAAGGCGTTAGAAATTGCCCAAGCTGTTCCTTACTGTGTAGCTTAAGGTTATGAGTAGCCACAAGACGCAGCATCTCCACATCAACTAGCATCTCCTCACACAAATATTGATCCGAGCGGGTCAGGCTCAACACACCTAAGCTGAACGTGGCTTCACTGGAATCTGAGAGGATCGTCACAACATTATCCATAAGCAAACAAACTGGCCCATCTCGTTCACTTAGAGCTAACGCCCGAACAAGAAGAGCAATTCACGACTCAACGGGGTATTATCTCAGAATAACTTGAACAATCGCGCAGCTATAAACATAGATAAAATAAAATCAAACGATTCTTTCCTACTTCAACTATGCGTGCAATCGAAACCACAGGGATCTTAAACATACAAGGGCAAATCCAGCTTGATCATCCCCTTCCCCAAGACAAACCTAGTCGGGTACGCGTTATCCTGCTGATGCCAGAGGATGATGATCTCAACGAGCGAACTTGGTCAAGTGCGATCTCAACCAACCCTAGCTTCACTTTCCTGCACGATCCAGAAGAGGACATCTATACCCTTGAAGATGGGCAACCAGTGAATTATGAAGGGTAGAGTTGTTCTGATTCAGTTTC
This sequence comes from uncultured bacterium, assembly GCA_964250875.1. Lineage (GTDB taxonomy): Bacteria > Cyanobacteriota > Cyanobacteriia > Cyanobacteriales > Chroococcidiopsidaceae > CAXUIV01. Next base: position 23,548 of record CAXUIV010000007.1, on the reverse strand, counting down.
CCTTCGATGACCTATCTTCTAGCAAAGTCCGTCCTGCTTACTGTTTAACAAGTGCCATCGGCATTCATCAACACATCATTTTTGCACTCATCACCAGTCGCATTCCCAAAGTGCCTCTGAACACAGACATTATTCTGCAACCGGATGATCCAGACTTTGTCAACAGCGGTCTTCGGCAGGCATCAGCATTATCTCTAGAGCATCTAGTAACCCTGCGTCAATCTATGATTCGGCGTGATTTAGGATCTCTCACGTTAGAGACTCAAGCCTCAGTCGCAAATATTTTGTGTCATCTCCTATCCTCTTAAGGATGACGCTACTGGCGATCGCACCATTTGCTTGGCGATGCCATTTTGGGCGACGTCGCACCTAAGACCGATGATTTTTGATCCGCAGTCTGGCCCAATAGCTAGACATAAGCACTAGAAGAGGTCGTTATGGGTTTAGGTATTCTAGCTGACGGTAAATGGGTAAGTGAACGCGATCAAGAAGACTCGCAAGGAAAGTTTATTCGCCCCTCAACAACGTTCCGCGATGAGATTACGGCAGACGGATCCAGTGGCTTTAAACCTGAGGCTGGGCGTTATCATCTCTATATCAGTTGGGCTTGCCCTTGGGCGCACCGTACCGCAATCATGCGACGGCTGAAGGGTTTAGAGGATGCTATTGGGCTTTCAGTGGTTGCTCCAGAGATCGAGCAAAATGGCTGGGAATTCTCTGATGCACCGGATTGTATTCTCGATACTGTCAATGGAACCAACTACCTTTGGGAGATCTACCTCAAAGCCAAGCCTGATTACAGTGGGCGGGTAACTGTTCCCGTATTTTGGGATAAACAAACTGGCACTATTGTCAACAATGAATCTCGCAACATCATCCGGATGTTAGATACTCAGTTTGATGCGATCGCTGAAAAAGATGTGACCTTTTATCCAGAGGACTTGCAGGGGATAGTTGACGAGACAATCGACGCCATCTATCAGCCGATCAATAACGGTGTTTACCGCGCCGGATTTGCCACCAAGCAGTCAGCTTATGAGGAAGCGGTGACGGAACTATTTGAGGCTTTAGACCATTGGGAGGGAGTGTTGGAAGAACGGCGTTACCTGTGTGGCGATCGCATTACGGAAGCAGACTGGTGCCTGTTCACCACGCTTTTGCGCTTTGATGCTGTCTACTACGTCCACTTCAAATGCAACTTGCGCCGGATTGTAGATTACCCCAACCTTTGGAACTACCTAAAGGAACTCTACCAGCAGCCGGGAGTAAAGGAAACATGCAGTTTGGATCACATCAAACGCCATTACTACAAAAGCCATCCCAATGTCAACCCCAGCGGCATTGTGCCCAAAGGACCAGTCATCAATTTTGATGCACCTTATGACCGCTATCGAATGCCCCTGTCGCTGTTGCAAACTAGCCGCAAATCTGTTGCAGAGTAGTGATGAAGTTAGGGTAGGAAACGGCTGCTGCCTCCGCTCCATGAATTGTAGTGGTGCCGGTAGCATTGAGCGCCGCGATCGCCAAACTCATTGCAATTCTGTGATCGGCGTGGCTATCAACATCCGTGCCGATCAGTGGAGTCCCACCAGTAATTTCTAGACCATCCGGTAGCTCTGTAACTCTGGCTCCCATTCTATTGAGCTGGGTTGCCATGACAGCTAGGCGATCGCTTTCTTTAACGCGCAACTCGGCTGCATCCCGAATCACTGTCGTTCCTTGGGCAAACACGGCTGCCACTGCTAGAATAGGAATCTCATCAATCAACCGAGGAATCAAGGCTCCAGCAATGGTGCAGCCCTGCAAACATGGCGTCCCTACATACCGCACTCTTAAATCCGCTACTGGCTCACCTGTAACAACCCGCTGATTTTCTAACTGAATGTCTGCGCCCATCAGTGCTAAAGCTTCTAGGACGCCCGTGCGGGTAGGATTGACGCCAACATTTTCAATCACAAGTTCAGAACTGGGCACGATGGTCCCAGCAACTAACCAGAAGGCTGCTGAGCTAATATCACCCGGAACAATTACTGTTTGGCCATGCAGTTGAGTTGGGCCGATTATCGTAGCACTATGCGTTTCGGGGTCTCGGCGGAGTTCTGCTCCAAATGCCTGTAGCATCCGTTCGCTGTGGTCGCGGGAAAGCGTTGGTTCAGTTACGGTGGTTTCTCCCTCCACCGTTAAACCCGCTAGGAGAATACAGGATTTTACCTGGGCAGAAGCGATCAAGGAGTGATAGTGAATGGGTTGCAGTGTCTGTCCTTGAATTGCCAGTGGCGCTAATGAGCCATCTTGGCGTCCCCAAATTTTTGCTCCCATTTGCTGCAAAGGCTTGACAACACGCGACATTGGACGCGATCGCAAAGAACTGTCGCCCGTTACGATAGACAAAAGTCCGGGATGAGAGGCTAAGATCCCCAGCATCAGCCGTAGGGTAGTACCGGAGTTACCGGCATCTAGCACATCAGCACTTTCGCGGACGTTTCCCAGTCCGATTCCCCGCACCCGCACAATATCCGTATTTAGTTCCGAGATTTCTGCACCTAAAGCTTGGAAACAACTGGCAGTACTACGAGGGTCTTCTCCCAGTAGCAGTCCCTGGATTTGGGTCTCTCCCTGAGCGATCGCACCCAACATCAGGGCACGGTGGGAAATTGATTTATCTCCTGGAACTCTGATGCGACCCCTTAGAGATAACCCAGATGTGGACTGATGAATGCTTAACTCGTGCTGGTTTTCAGTAATTTCCACCGTGACAAGGGAATGCGACATTAAGATAGAGTAGCGTTGTGTGCGTTTGATCCTACCGTTTTCTCTAACCTTGTTCTGAAGATTTTCTATTGAGTGCTGAGTGCTGTCTTTAAAACTCAAAATTTAAAACTCAAAACTCAAAACTCCCCACAAGGGGGCATACCCAAAGGGCACACAGCAGCAAAACTCAAAACTTCCCATGCTGACGCATCATCGCAAACCTGTATGTCTCTCTCTCATCTCCACGGACCTGCCGATTTGGTCTGTGGTAGAAACCGCCGCCACGATATACCAGAAAGATAGTGATCGCTTCCATCTGCTGTTGACGGAACCACCGCTTCAGGAGCAAACTACAGAGGTTGACGCAGTTGCAGCCTCCCGCCTCCTCTGGTTAGAAGTCTCACCTTATCGGGTGATTATGACTATGCAGGGAAACGGTCATATGAGCTATCGGCATTTTTGGGAGCAAGGAGTTTATGGCACGAGCCGTTATTGGCTGCTTGGTCAGTCATCCTTTTGTCGGGAGCAAATGCCCCTACGCAATTTCACTCGCCGTCTAACTTTAGTCGGTCGCCCCTTACCAGAACATCTGCGCGTGGAGTACGAGCTGTGGTCGCAGAAAGTCCAGATGGGTAGCTACATTTTAAACTTGGAAATTCACCAATAGTGAACGGCCAAGGAGGTAGGAGAGACAGGGAAGCGGCTAGAATCCAAAAGGGGAGTTGCTTTGAAGCAGCGTGCCCTCTACCTACCGTTTATATTTAATATTAATGCTTAGCAGTCTTTTCTTGGGCGCAAACGGCGTGATCGCAGCTTGTTACTTTGCGATCGCTGTTCTGATTTTTCAAGGACTGGTGCGGGGTCAGCAGCATCTCCTGAAAAACCCCTTAGTGATGGCAACAGCAGCTATCTTCTTTACTTGTGCTTTAGGACATTCAGCACACATCCTGGTGATGGCAAGCCAGCATCACAACAGCTCGCCCTGGATGAGCATCCAGGTTGTTGCTGACTTGCTTACGGCAGTAGTGGCTGTAACCTACTTAACGCTACGGCAGCAATACTCGCTACTGATTGATGGACCACTCTTTTTGGCTCACACTCAAAATCAGTTAGCTGCGACAAATGCAGAGCTAGCAAAGGTCAACGCCAATCTGGAATGTCTAGTGGCTGAGCGTACACAGGAATTGCACAAAACAAATGAGCGATTAAAAGGTGAAGCCGCTGACCGCGCTCAACTTCTAGCTCAGGAGCAAGCAGCCCGTCAAGAATTGCGAGATGCCCTGCAAAAACTCTCCTTCCATGTCGAAAACTCACCCCTGGCTGTGATGGAATGGAATCCTGAGTTTCAGTTGCAGCGATGGTCACAGCAGGCTGAGCAGATATTCGGTTGGAAAGCGGCAGAAGTCATCGGTAGACACCTGCAAGAATGGCAGTTTGTGTTTGAAGATGACTCAGAGCAGGTTAACGCTTTAACTGCCGGTTTAACCGACGGTAGTCAATCAAGAGCTGTGACCTGTAATCGCAACTACACCAAAGATGGCGAAGTTATTTACTGCGAGTGGTATAACTCTGCTCTTTTAGATGAGTCTGGTAACTTAGTGTCTGTGCTGTCACTTGTGCAGGATGTTAGTGATCGCCAACGTGCAGAGAGCCAAATTAAAGAACTGAATGTAGATTTAGAACGTCGCGTTATCCACCGCACAGCTCAGCTTGAAGCTACTAACAAAGAACTTGAAGCCTTTTGCTATTCCGTTTCCCACGATCTCCGGACACCTCTGCGGAGTATCGATGGTTTTAGTTTGGCACTGCTAGAACGCTATAAAGGACAGTTAGATGATAAGGGCAAACACTACTTGGAACGATTGCGTGCTGCTAGTCAGCGGATGGGCCAATTGATTGACGATTTGCTCGACCTCTCAAGAGTGACGCGCAGTCAGATGCAGTATCAAACTGTCGATGTGAGTGCATTAGTGGAGGCGATCACCGCAGAGTTACAGCAGGCACAGCCAGAACGCCCTGTCGAGTTAATTCTTACCCAAGGAGTTGTGGCACAGGCAGATCCTAGGCTGCTACGGGTGGTGTTAGAGAATTTGCTCAGCAACGCCTGGAAATTCACCGTTCATCAGGCACAGCCACGCATTGAGTTTGGCACCACCAGTTTTGGTTTGAACGATCAGTCGGCACCAGGCATGATTAAAACAAACAACCAATCCGCTGATTCAAAATCCTCAATTGCCTATTTTATCCGCGACAATGGAGCTGGTTTCGATATGGCATATGTCGATAAATTGTTTAAAGCCTTTCAGCGTTTGCACACCACAGATGAGTTTCCTGGCGATGGTATTGGATTGGCGACCGTACAGCGCATCATTAATAGGCATGCGGGTCAAGTGTGGGCTGAAGGGGTACCAGGGCAAGGCGCTACCTTCTACTTCACCTTGAAACACAATGAGTCAGCAGTACCAACAGACGACCACACAAGATCGACATGAGTAAAAAAATCATTCTACTGGTAGAAGATAACCGTGATGATGAGGAGCTAGCTTTATTGGCATTTGAGCAAACCGGAGTGGTTGACGAGGTGACAGTAGTACGCGACGGTGCTGAGGCACTGGATTACTTATTTGGCAGTGGCACCTATGCAAGTCGCGATTTGAGTGTCATGCCAGCTGTGATTCTGCTAGATTTGAAGCTACCTAAGATTGGTGGGTTAGAAGTGTTACGCCGCCTACGCGCCGATGCTAGAACTCAGTTTCTTCCTGTAGTTGTTCTTTCAACATCTAAAGAAGAGCAAGATCTAATCAGCAGCTACAGCTTAGGATGCAACAGTTATATTCCCAAACCAGTAGACTTCAACCAGTTCATTAATGCAGCACGGCAGCTTGGTTTGTACTGGCTACGGTTGAACGAAGCTCTACCTGTATAAGGAATTCAAGTGAGTAAACCCCTGCGGATCTTAATAGTTGAGGACTCAGAGGACGATGCCGAGTTGCTGGTGAACCAGTTAGAGCGCAGCGGTTATGAGCCGACATACCAGCGGGTAGATACTCCAGATGCCATGATCTCTGCCTTGAACAGCCAGTGGGATATTGTGGTGGCCGACTATTGCCTACCCCGGTTTAGCGCCCTTGGTGCCTTGACTTTGTTGAAGGAAAAGGGGCTGGACCTGCCATTTGTCATTGTCTCAGGCACTATCAGCGATGAAAGTGCAGTGGCGGTCATGAAAGCTGGGGCGCACGACTACCTGATGAAAGATAATTTGGCGCGACTGGCACCTGCGGTTGAACGGGAGTTGCAGGAAGCGGCAAACAGACAGTCACGTACTGAGATCCAGTTAGCACTAAAGGAGAGTGAAGAGCGTTGGCATTTAGCTCTACGCGGCAACAACGATGGGATATGGGACTGGAATATCAAAACCAACAGAGTCTTTTTCTCTGTTCGCTGGAAGAAAATGCTGGGTCATGCAGACAGCGAAGTTCCTAATGATTTTGTTGAATGGGAGCAACGAGTGCATCCAGAGGACTTGGGTTGGGTAACTAAAGCGGTTCAAGACCATCTCGATCAAAAAACGTTGTTTTACATAGTAGAGTATCGTCTCCGTTGCAAGGATGGTACTTATAAGTGGATATTGTCACGGGGTCAGGCACTGTGGGATGAAACTAATATCCCAACGCGAATGGTTGGCTCTCATACAGACATCACGGAACGCAAGCTCATGGAGGAGGCACTGCGGCAACAAGCAGAGGAGTTAGCACAGGCGAACCGTCTGAAAGACGAGTTCCTAGCAATCGTCTCCCACGAACTTCGCACTCCTCTTAATCCCATCCTCGGTTGGTCTCAACTGCTCCGCAATCGCAGATTAGACGAAACTGCGACTGCTCGTGCCCTAGAAGCGATTGAGCGCAATGCAAAGTTACAGCAACAGCTGATTGAGGACCTCTTGGACGTTTCGTACATCGTCCAGGGAAACCTCCAACTAAGAGTCACTCCAATTCAGCTTGTACCGATTATTGAATCAGCAATTGAAACAGTACGTTTGTCTGCTGAGGCTAAATCAATTCAGTTGCAATCCCTGCTTGACCCAAACGCGGGGTGCGTCGCTGGCGATCAGACTCGCATACACCAAGTTATGTGGAATCTACTGACCAACGCCATTAAGTTTACGCCTTCAGGGGGACGAGTCGAAGTGCGACTCTCAATGTTTAGTGGTCGGTGTTTATCGCCAGACGAAACGGACGATAGAAAAACAGCAAAGAAATACAGCCAAATTCAGGTGAGTGACAATGGAGTTGGGATAAAAGCTGAATTTCTACCCTACGTGTTTGACCGCTTCCGCCAAGCAAACAGCGCTACGACCAGATCTTATGGTGGATTAGGATTGGGGTTGGCGATTGTTCGTCACTTAGTGGAGCTGCACGGCGGCAGGGTGTATGCAGCTAGCCCAGGCGAAGGACAGGGAACAACTGTAACAGTTCAGCTACCACTTCTTGAAGAGAGTGGGGAGTGGAGCTATTGCTGCAAACCGGATTCGCTTAGCCATGCCCATTAAACACTGCTAACGAACCACAGAAGTGCGAATACCTACTGCTGCTCTCGCTTGACCATCAGCCAGGAAGAGCTATCAAGAGGAGTTGAGGCAACTTGCCAGCCTTTACCCCAACGGCGTACCCAAACGGTTTGATCAGGAGGTACAGCCTTGACTTTCTTGATGGCGTTAGGCGTAAGATCAGCGATCGCAATCTCCACTGGTGAGGTGGAAGCATCAGTACTAACTACCGCTTTAACCTCACTACTTTTATGGAGTTTATTCAGGACATCCTGCCCCGGTTGAGTCTGCCTGAGTTGAGAACTCATGTCTGCAAGCAAACCCGATTCATTGGGTAAAGGTTGAAGATAGCGGCGTGTACTAGCACCAAGTTGATAGGAGAATCTACCTACCAGAACAACAGTGCTAAATGTGGCAATCACTGACCAGTACAGCAAGGCCACAGCACTATACAGGCCGTAAAGCAGGCGAGGTACTGTATAGACTGTCTCTTCTACACCTTGAATCAAGGGCGGTAGGCGACTGGTTACCTGAATCTTCCATATTTTAAAAACAGTGGAAAAGTCTTTCATCCTTGTCTCCTGAACTCTCCCTTGCAGCTAGCAGCGTCCTTGATAGGTCTTCTAAAATAAGAACATAGGTACTACTCTCGCTATTGAGGTTAGCATACAGCAACGGCGGAAACAATGGTGCAGTGAAGCTGGATGTGAGTCAATACGATTTAGAAAAGCATGCAGCTTCTCTACATGCAAAGTTCCTACATGCAGTCAAAACTATTATTGTTAATGTTAAGCTGATCGCGGCAGCTGATCATAACGGCGCTGCTGGAGCTGGTACATGTGGTCAAACAACTTCCAGCAATATTGCTCTGGTAACCCACAGGTGACAGCACCCCGAAGGACTGTATTAAAGTACCAGTCGCTTGGGGCGAGTTCTTCCGCTAATTTGTCAACCACGACATAGGTACGCACGTTCTTATAGACTTGCCTCTGGCTGTATATATCTACAAGTTCATGTCTGTACTCCCCTAGGGAGACGTTTTCGCGCTGGTCAAGGGCATCACTCAGCCGCCAGGGCAGTTGATAAAGTACTCCCTCCACTGAGCCTGCTGGGTCTTTGATCACGTCAAGTACCCCGCAGTTGCGCAGTGAGGAATAACAATAAAAACCTAGTCGATAGCTTTTAAGAGTTGCATGGCCAACAACATAAATATGTGTATTCTCACCTAGCGATCGCTTCAGGTCCACAGGACACATACACGAGCCGTAGGCGAAATAGTAAAACATTGGTGTTTGCGGTTGTTGCAGCTTCAAAACTGGCTTGGAGGGATCGTGAGGTCGTGGCAGCTCGTGCAGATATCCGGGCTGAAAGTTCATATACTACCATGCATACTCTCTGTGCCCAAGATTCTAGCAAAACCTCTCCAGGAAATGCAACATAAACCGACCAACAAACTGTAGATTGATTTAAAGCGTGGCAAAAGAGCTTTTTGCTTTTGTAGAGACGTTACACGTAACGCCTCTACAAAGCAGTACTAGATGTAATCTAACCTATGACTTATTAACCACTGCTGCAAGCTTACTAAACCAGCTCATCTGGGCGTTGGTCAGGCCGACTCAACACTGGATTGCCGTCCGTCGTTACATCTAACTCTTCACGTCGAATCTGTTCTTCAACATTAGTGACATCTCTGTCTACAACCTTCTTAACGTTCACTTCCTCGCGGACGAACGCTTCCTTACGAATGTCAGCTGTTTCCTCGTAGACTTCTACACGAGCAACTTCTCCTTCTTGAAAGTCAGCAGTGCCAGGAGCTACTGTCCTTCCAGCATCAGTTGGAGTCGTCCGCTCAATCACCACTCGCTCTTTTTCCAGCGGCACTGAAACCCTTGCCTGTTCAGTCTCAATTCGTTTGCCGACAGTAACCTCTCCGGTTTTCTGCCGAATTTTATTGGCGATCAATCGCTCTTCGTACAGCTTGAAGTTTTGGTGATCCTGGTCGTTCAGGCCGTATAAAGCTGGCTCTTGACTGTAGTTATAGCTATCAGGGCTATAAACGTTCGTTGCTGAGGTTGCTACACCAGGTGCAGTTGCCAGCGGACGATACACGCCGCGCACCTGCTCTTCGTATCTGGCATCGACTGCTGTGGTGTCTTTGTAATCGGGCAAACTTTGTACTTGCTCTTTGGTGAGACCATCCACATAAGCTCGATGGCCAGTGTAATCAAGCCGAGCGCGGCCAATTGGCACTAATACTTTTTTGCCTAAAACCCAAACGCCTGTATTGATAACTAGATAGCGGAAATTACCATTATCATCTACTAAAATATCATCAACGGTCCCAACTTTATCATCTCCAGAATAGAGATCGAATCCTTGAACGTCCTTATTATCAAAATGATTACGGTAGTCGGGATCGAAGTCTTTGATAGGGTGGAGTGGCATACTGTTTCCTTTGTGATTTAAATCAGCCCTAAGTACAACTTACAGATATTTATCGACTTTTTTCATCCCTCCAATGACTGACTTTTGTTGTTGTACTTTTGGGCTGATTCTAATTATGGAAATGTAAGCTGAGCTACATTTAACTACTAGCTTAAACAGGTGGCTTGTCTCGATTTTGCTTGAAGGAGTCTAGTAATCCTCGAACTTCCTGAGCAGCAATATCGCGACCGCCTAAACCAAACGCTAGGGCAATAGCAACAGCGATCGCGCCTAGTAGGAGTCCAAATGCTAGATTGACAATATCGCTAGCTACGCCGATTAGCTGCAAGGCCATGGCTGATATCAGGGCGATGATGGCAATACGTGCAACTTGCCCTAGGATCAGCGCTTGACGGTTGCCAGAGCTAGTAATGATGCTAAAAGCCAGATTGGCTAGGAACAAACCCACAGCAAACACCACTAATCCGGCCAAAATACGACCGAAGATGATGATGATTCCTGTCACCAGTAATGTCAGTGCTTGAATATTGAGAATGTTGACTGCCGCGACCGTAGCAAACAGCATAATGCCGACTAAGACAATGATGCCAACAATTTCTGATGGTGTCCGGCTGGTCACTGCGGCAACAGTGCTAGGGTCAGGTTGAATGACGGTTGATTGCCCAGCAGGAGGCACGCCCACTGGTGGGGGAACGCGCCGTCTAGGGACAGCTGGTAGACCTAGCACAGAGAAAATGTTGTCGAAGTCAAGACTTGTGAGGATACTTGTAACCAAATCAGCCACAAACCGTCCGATGAAATAAGCCACAATCAGAATCAACGCCGCCGTGAAAATTGCCGGTAGAGCATTGAGTATCTGGTTCAGCATCGCGATCGCTGGCAGCGAGATCGCATCAATTCGCAGCGCATTAAGTGCTGCGATCGCCACTGGGATCAGAATCAGAACGTAGACAATTGTCCCAATGATTCCAGAAAGGGATTGCCCTCCCCTAGCTTGACGTAGCCCGAATTGAGTTCCCGCTCGGTCGATGCCGGTTGTAGCCAGTAAGTTGGTGACAATCCGCCGGACAATTTGAGCCACAAACCAGCCCACCGCCGCAATCAGCACCGCTGCTAGAATATTCGGCAGAATTGAGAGAATCTGCGTAATCAGCGACTGCACTGGCAGCAGAGCTTGATCTAATCCCAGCGTATTCAGGACCGGCAGCAGAAACAGCAAAAAGATAAACCAATACAGCGCGTTGCCAACTGTATCTGCTAAAGACAACTGATTAGGATCTCTTGGCGTGCCTGCTGGCTGCTGATTTACCCGCTCATCAAATCTGGCAGCCCGTAACCCTCGTGTCGCTATGAGCTTCACGACGGTCGCTATTGCCCAGGCAACTCCTAACAGAATTGCTGCACCGAGCAACTTCGGTAAGAATGACGTTACCTGAGTCAGGAAGCTGTTCAGCGGAGCGGAAACAGTCGTGAGGTTAAGGCTGTTTAGAACCGCCACGATGACAAAGATCATGATCAGCCAGAACACCGCCGCAGAAATCCACTTTTCCACCGGAGGTGAAGTCGCATCTGCTGGACGGCCAGTCAACCAGTTTGCAAGTCGGTTGTCTACACTTGTGCGATTTAGCACTCCCCGCACTATAGCGCTGGCGATCGCAGCAACCAGCAGACCGACCAACAAAATTGCCAGCGCCGCAAGTAAGTTGGGAATAAACAGGACTAGATTCTGAATCAGTCCTTGCAGATAGTTAACGCTGTTATTCACGCCATTCTCAATTGCCACCCCTGGTTGAACAGGTGCTGGTGCTTGCGCCAACAGTGGCGTTTGGATTGGCAGGCTAACGAGCATCATTGGGATAATGTGCCAAGTTCCATTCATGCTTTTCTTGATTTAATGTGCAGAGGTTGTGGAAGAACACACAAAAAGTTGCTTCCATCGAGAATTGCTATGGATAAGCATACATGTCTGGTAGTTGTTTCATTTGTATTTTGTGGAGAAATCAACCATCAAGATGAGATAGCATTTGCTTATGTTTTTGGGCTTAAAACTTCGGTACGAGTACGGATCAGCTCAGACTGTCTGTAATATTAGATCAGTTCGTTAAGATTTGTACAAAACACTCCTATGGGACTGCTCGACTTTGTCACAGATGTATTCACAGGTTTCTTGCAAGGATTTAGTACACCTTGGTGGGTAGAGATTACCACCGAGCAGCCCAAATGTATCTACTACTTCGGTCCTTTCCAAACCTCCATTGAGGCGAAGTCTGCTCAATCCGGCTACGTTGAAGATCTGGAGAACGAGGGAGCGCAAGGAATCCAGGTCGTTATTAAACGCTGCAAGCCAGAAGTGTTGACGGTATTTGATGAAGACGCGGAATAAAGTCTATTTGTTACAAAAACACTAGATTTTGACCGAGCTACCATTTACAATCCGTATGCGACAAGACAACTGGCACTGAAGACAATGACAAACTTGCCTCCCTCCGATCCGCGATCGTCTCAACGGAATCCCTTAGGGTTTGATGAATTTATTGGCATCTTTGTTGCCTTCGCCGTCATCGGCACGATTTTGTTTCTGCTTCTTGGCAGAAATCGTCAGGGCCTTGATTTAAATGGTCTATTGTCATCGTCCCCCTCTCTTGTACCGACGCCAACAATAGCGCCTTCCGCAAATTCGAGTCCTGTGCCTGTACCACCTGTGTCAGCGACAGCTCCAACCCAGTCTCCGGAGGTTTTAACGCCAGCGCCTTATAGAGCCCCAGTCTTCCCTGCGGTGATTCCTTTACCAGTCCCCGCTGCTACACCAACACCTTCAGCCGCCCTTCAGCCGGTTAACTTTGTGGATGTGCCCCAAAACTACTGGGCACGTCCATTTATTGACTCTCTTTCAGAGCGCGGTATTGTCACTGGCTTTCCTGGTGGTTACTTCCGTCCGGACGAGCATGTGAGTCGGGCTGAGTTTGCAGCTATGGTGCAAAAAGCTTTTGAAGACAAAAAGCCAGTCCGAAGCGCAGGCACTTTTAAGGATGTACCGCCTAAATACTGGGCATCACCAGCAATTGACGAGGCTTATAAAATTGGATTCTTGAATGGGTATCCTAACGACGTCTTTGCCCCAGCGCAGCAAATTCCGCGTGTACAGGCGTTTGTCGCTATAGTTACTGGCTTAGGCATTGCTCCTCCAGCTAACTCGGCTCAAATCCTGTCCACATACAAAGATGCCGATCAGATTCCTAGCTATGCAAAGGACAAAGTAGCTGCTGCTACTCAAGCTGGTCTTGTCGTTAACCACCCTGATCTAAACTTGCTCAAACCAGCACAAGAAGCCACCCGCGCCGAGGTCGCCACCTTGATTTATCAAGCCCTAGCCACAACAGGCAAGGTTGGAAAGCTCAGTTCTACTTACGTTGTCAAACCATAGACTGTTTCACCCAAGAAGATGACAGTTCTTGTACCTCCTTGTGGCAGATAAAACAGTCGTCGCTGTGTGGGTTGACATAGGCTGACTATAAATTGCTACTAATTTGACTCCAAGCTCGAACGACTTGCCGCAGAGTATCTGGCAAACGATCTGAAGAGATGTCGGCGTAACGAGTAGTGCCCACCTGACTTGTTATGCTAACGGTCATATAGTCAGCAGCACCGCTAGGAGCTGGATAACTCAAACTTTTGAACCGAGACAATGACTGTAGCAACTGGTGAAACTGTTGCACCTGTTGTTGGGAAATCTGATGAGTCTGAGGCTTGTTAGGAGTACCAGCCAGGTTAAGTACAACCTGAATAACCCGCCCATCGCTCATTAGGGTAGTCTCAGAGGTGCGACCATTAATACCACCGCTGGCGATCGCCCTAAAAATTGCGCCCTCTGGCAAAGGCGGTGGCAGTTCACTTTGAGGAATTGGCAGCGGTTTGATCGTCTTGGTAGCATTCTTCCGGCCAACAGCCTGATCCAGCCTAACAGTACCAGAGGCATTGGTGCGATAGACCAAGCGTCGGGAGCCACCTTCTACTGTCACCTGGTATCCTGACACGAGAGTTTGAGTACAAACCTCATCAGGACGGGCTAGTCCTAAACAGCCATCCTGCCAAGTCCGCTTCTCCGTCCGAACGATGCGCAGTTTGGAGGTAGGCAACTCCAACTGCTGGGATGCAGACCGCAACACCTCTCTAGCAATGGATGTAGGTATGCTATTAGGTGTACTAACAAGGCGATCACGTCCGTGATCAGTCAATTCCTTCTCCTGAGCCGGATGCAGCACTGATTCAAACTCCCTGGCGTTAGCTGCATTCATCAGCACCATATTCATACTTAAAGATAAAATGCCGACCAAAATGAAGGCTGAGACAATTCGCTGAGGCTGGTCGGTCGATTTTTGGGCTGAGGGATGCTTGGTAGTAGCTTTCATATGCAGAGAAAAGGGTTTAGAGGATCAAAACGATCATTCTTCCTCTCTTTTACAAGCATCTCGCTACCAAAACTACTTCTCTGCTTTAGCAGTATTATCGTTCTAGTGGAGAGGGTTAAAGAAGAGAGGATAGTAAGCTATGACGCTACCACCTGCCTCGCTGGTTCCTTTGGCCCAACATATTGAGCAACATCTTTTGGTCCATTGAAATCAAAAACTAGTAAGGACCTTGAAGATTCCGATTGCCCTTACCTTCCAAATCCCTTACCTCCCATAGGCATTGCTTTTCGTTGGGCTGTTTATAGTTGGTCGTTACTGTAATGGACCGGGTGAGTGCTTGATCCTTGCGAAAACTGACTGTAGCTCGAACATACTGGTCCCCTCGTACTGCACTCCAGTGCATAACACCGTTGGCATAGGGTTGGTCAGGGGGAAAACCAATGGCTTGCTCCACCTCATAGGGTGAAGAGCCTGTACTTAACGTAGTCAATACACTTACCGTGGTCAATCTCTGAGCAATGTCCACTGGCTGTAACTCAGCAGTGGACATGAAGCTACAGTTCTTTGACGTGTCTCCCTTAACTAACACTAGACCTCTAAAAGCTTGGGCCAGAGAGACGCTGCTCGAAAGGATTAGGGTGGACAGTGCCAGAAAGACGGCTAATCGCATACCTTGACGAAACTAATAAAGACTAACAGTAGCGTAGCTTGTCACTAGCTCCTTTGTTAACCGTTGACGATTTCACCACCATTCGGATGTAAGATCTGTCCCGACATATAAGAGGCGTCATCTGATGCTAAGAACACGTAGCTTGGTGCAATCTCTTCCGGTTGGCCAGCACGCCCCATTGCCACTTCTTGACCAAA
The DNA here is from genome assembly GCA_964250875.1 of uncultured bacterium. GTDB lineage: Bacteria > Cyanobacteriota > Cyanobacteriia > Cyanobacteriales > Chroococcidiopsidaceae > CAXUIV01. The sequence continues at coordinate 8,530 of CAXUIV010000007.1, read as the reverse complement.
CTTCTCCACTTGATCTGCCGGAAAGGTGGAGGGAATCAGCGGGGTCCAGACCGGACCAGGTGCCACACCGTTGACGCGAATTCCTTTTTTGACCAGGTTTTCAGATAAAGAACGGGTAAAAGCGACGATCGCGCCCTTGGTAGAGGAGTAGTCAAGCAGTTGCTTGTTTCCCTGATACGCTGTCACCGAAGTGGTGTTGATGATGGCGCTGCCTGCTTTTAGGTGCTTCATGGCCGCCTTGGTCATGAAGAACATTGAAAAAATATTGGTGCGGAACGTCCGTTCTAACTGCTGGGCGCTGATATCTTCAATGCTATCTTGCGGATGCTGTTCAGCAGCGTTGTTAACTAAGATATCGAGTTTGCCAAATTCATCCACAGTTTGCTGTACGGCCTGCTGGCAAAAAGCTTCGTCGCCAATGTCCCCTGCGATCGCAACCGCACGACGGCCTTGCTTCTCCACTAGTAATTTCGCCTCTTTGGCGTCGTCGTGTTCGTTCAGATAAATGATCGCCACATCAGCTCCTTCTTTGGCAAAGGCGATCGCCACAGCGCGACCGATGCCGCTATCACCACCCGTAATCAGCGCCACCTTACCTTGCAACTTGTCGCTTCCCCGATACTGGGGATCTTGCGACTTGGGTTGTGGGGTCATTTCCGATTCACGGCCCGGTTGCTGTTGTTGATGCTGTGCTGGTTGTGATTGTTCTGGCATAAAGCGTCTCCTTAAAGCTTGTCTAGACTAAGACTCCCTGTAGGGAGCCATAACTTTTCTTTGAACCATTTTTCGTCTTATTCAAACACTCAATTTAATTGCCCCTTAAGCTGTGTTTATCGCTCTAGGGATGGAAAGCAATTCCACCTGTTGTCGGTCTTGAGGAGGAGACATGTCTTATGATGGCTTGTGGCTTTTCGTCTCCAAAAAGATGGACAATGGTCAAAAATCTATCCTGGTGACAGGATGCTGACAGTAGCACTAGAGACTGTAATCGGGTGATGCTGTACGGTCAGAACATCACCAGTTTTAAGGCAAAGTGCTTTCAAGCGAGCAGACCAACAGCGTCAAGAATACTTAATAAGCTTTGTAAAATAACACGATGTCGTCAAATGAGTCTCAAGAGAGTGGATGGAGCCAGCTAACTCGCGGAGCGCCTCTGGCTGTGCTGGTTGCAGCCGCGCTGTACATCATATACATGCTGATACCAATCTTGGAATTGGTCGCTGTTGCCGCACTGCTTGCCCTGCTTTTTCGAACAGCTTTGCATTGGCTGCGGAAGTTTGTGAGAGTTCAATGGGCAGCATTGGTCCTACTCGTAGGCATAGTGGCGGGGTTTGTGGCATTTATTGGGCTGGTGCTGGTACCCAACTTGTTCCAAGAGTCTGAGATTCTGCTTCAAGAAATGCCGAAATACCTAAACTCTTTAAAAGAATTGTCTCGCCAGCTTCATGACCGTGCGAGTTTCGTCCCCGATTTCTCTCAGGGCGTACAGCAGTTGAAGGGTATCCTAGACCAGGTATTGCGTACCTTCCCACTCCTGATTAGAAGTACTTTTGAATTGTCCTTGGAGTCAATAGCCACACTGATCCTAGCCATATATATGGCCATTAAGCCCGAATCCCTGATTGGAGGACTGCTGCGGCTAGCGCCGCGCCAGCAGCATGCCAGGATTAGGAAGCTGCTGGCGTCCATAAAGGTTAGACTTCAAGGCTGGCTCTTTGGTACAGGGTTGGCGATCGCCATCATCGGTATCGGTGCAACAGTTGGACTCTTGATTTTAGGAGTTCCCTTAGCTCTCTCCTTTGGTTTCCTAGCTGGTATTTTAGAAATCATTCCCTACGTCGGGTCAATCGTAGGGGCATTGCTGCCAGCACTGGTAGCGCTTACGATCTCGCCGGTCAAAGCGCTACTTGTCGTAGTGTTCTTCTTGATATTGAACCAAGTAGATGCTCACCTCATTCAGCCGATTGTCATGGGTCAGCGGGTCCATCTCAGTCCGGTGGCGGTAGTCCTGGCCTTTCTCATTTTGGGTAAGCTGTTAGGACTCATTGGTGTCCTTCTGGCAGTTCCAGCCGCAGCAGTTCTTGTGGCCTTGGTAGATGAACTGACTCCACCCCCGTCTCCAGAGGAAGCACCATCTCCAGACAGCTAATGTTTGTTACTTCCAATGTCTTTCTTTGATTAGCTATCATTGTGCCTGCAAAACAACCCTTTGATATTGCTCTAGCGCTCGGTCAAATCCGTGAGGAGATGCGCCGATTTCCGAAGGCAGCACTTTTTGAGCTAGCTGATGAGGGCTACCGCTCACCTTTTGAACAGCTTGTCGCCTGTATGATTTCCATTCGCACGCGGGACGAGACAACTCTTCTCGTCGCACGTCGTCTGTTCGAGCAGGCGCGGACACCTGCTGAAGTCAGCCGCATAACGCCAACTGAACTTGAGGAGCTGATTAATCAGTGTACTTTTTACGAGTCCAAGGCGCGTCAGATTCACGCGATCGCCTGTCTTCTAGTGCAGGAACACGAAGGCCGACTACCGTGTGACGCCGATATTTTACTATCATTTGCGGGTGTGGGTCCTAAGTGTGCTAATCTTGTTTTAGGTATCGCCTGCAATCAACCGCGTGTAAGTGTTGACATTCACGTCCACCGCGTCACAAATCGGTGGGGTTACGTGTGTACGCGCACGCCTGAAGAAACAATGGCTTCCCTTGAGGCAAAACTGCCTCGTCACAACTGGATAGAAATCAACCAGTTGCTAATGCCATTTGGTAAATACATCTGCATGGGCAAGTTCCCGCGTTGCTCTACTTGTCCAGTGCTGCATAGCTGTCAGCAAGTTGGTGTAGATGCCCACTAATTGATTATCAGCAACCTTTGAAGCCTGTGTTGCCTAAGGATAAAGAGTGGGTTAGAAATGATTTTGACCTCCGCAGGAGGTGACTTATGGTAGATATGGACAAAGATGATTTACTTTCCTTGCTTGGCACAATGCCTACAAAAACTGAACTGAATTTCAAGGTGATTGAGGAGGTAGATTGCGGAGCATTTGTTCGTAAAAAGGTTAGCTATTCAGCCGAGGCAGGGGAAACAATTCCCGCATTTCTTTGCGTTCCAAAAGTGACTCGATTCCCGATTCCTGCAATCTATTGCTTTCATCAACATGCGGGGAACTGGCTTCTCGGCAAAAGTGAGGTCGTCGGACTTGCTGGTTCACCTGATCAAGCCTATGCGAAGGAACTAGCGGAAAGAGGATATGTCACCCTAGCCCCAGATGCGATTTGTTTTGAAGAAAGAGCAGATAAAACTGCTCCTACGCTCTACCATGCTCATCAACTTCACAGGAGGCTGATGCAAGGGCAAACCTTACTCAGAAAGGTGTTGTTTGACATCAGCGCCGGTATTGATTTACTTCAAAGCATTCCAGAAGTGGATTCAACCAAGATTGGTTTTATTGGTCATTCATATGGTGGGCGAACAGCACTGTTCGCACCAACGATTGATAGAAGAATCAAAGTTTCAGTAAGTAGCTGTGGCTCAACAACTTTTAAGGAGATGATAGCCCAAAACACAGGTATACAGTTTGACTATGTGGTTCCCAATTTTCTAACTTATGGTGATATTGAAGATGTTGTGCGTTTAGTAGAGCCATGTAACCTTCTCATTCTTGGCGCTGATGACGATAAATTTAGTCGGAATATCGAAGACATCTTTGAATATGCAGAATCGACGTTTGTAAATGGCGAGTTGGAACGACAAATCTATTCTGGTAAGCACATGTTCTCTGAGGAGATGCGGTTAAGAGCCTATGAGTTTTTGGAGCGTTACCTGAATTAGTATGTGCAGGCTACTCTCAGGAAGCCAAGCAAACCAGCACTTCTCAGCAGCAATAGTGCTGCTAACTTCCTAATCGCTGTACAAAAAACGCCTCCAAATCTCGATAGCTGCTGACTACTGCGATGACTTCAATACCCTTTTTACCATCAGGGCGATAAAAAATCAGATAATCACTGATCGGGAAACTGCGAAGCGGAAGACCCAATTCATCCCATGAGCGACCCATCTCTGGGAAATCCGCCAGAGTTTGACACTTTTGCTTGATCAACGCCGCAAGTCGTCCAGCTGCTCCTGGGTTATTGAGTGCGATAAAGCGGTTGATCTCCTTCAAATCTTGTTTAGCTAAAGGGGTAAAGCGATAGCGAGCCATTTCAACCCTTAAGCCGTGCGTCGATGTTCGGCTTCAACCTGTCGAATGTCGTCTTCTAATTCCGCAAACACCTCATCACCGTCAATTAACTCACCCCGGTCTGCCTGTTCAATGCCGATTGCCAGATGTTGCCGCAGTTCTGCCAACTTTGCCTGATGGAGGTGATCGCGTTCCTCTAATAGTCGTAATGCCTCTCGCACCACTTCACTAGCAGAAAGATACCTGCCACTTTTGACTTTGTCGTAAACAAATTGCTCTAGTTCAGGGGTAAGAGAGACGTTCATTATGAATTGCCTAAGACAGGATAGCTTAATTTTAATGTCAGACTTTAACATCGGGCACCCTATTACGTTTCTAGTAACTTGAGGTATGGCAACGATTTAATGTCTTTAGCAAAGTGTGACACGAAGTCGCAGTTAAGGGACTATCGGTTGAAAATGTACCAACTCAGTTTTCCACACCTCTTCAGTTTAAATCTGGATGGTATTCTATCTTTACGACAATCCCTTAGTAGATGAGGAACTTTGCACTACCCTACTCTTCAACCGAAGAGGGACTCGGAACTTTCGAACTAAAGTAGATCTGGCTCAACTCTTCCAGGGAAACATCATTATCCTGTTGTGGATTGTGAAAGTAGGGATGGATTGGTAGAAGTTTAGACGATAGAATGTGTTCGATTTGGGTTAAGTAGTTCTCAGCGGTAGTCTCCCAAGTGTAGGTTTCCAGCACTCGCTGCTGGCCAACCTGAGCAAAATGTTCCCACTCCTGGCTACTGCACACCAGCCGTTCCAAACCCCGTGCAATATCAGCGGGAGATTCTGGATCGACTAGTACGCCATATTCCTGGTCTCCTTCTCGCAGACTCTCGCTGGGGCCACCGTTCTGAGTTGCCACCACTGGCAACCCCGCCGCCGCCGCTTCTAATGGGGCTAGGCCGAAAGGTTCATAGAGCGCAGTCAGTGCAAACACGGAGCGGCGTTTAGCCATAAACCGATAGCTCGCAGCCAGTGCCGCTTGACCCGATACGCTAAAGGCACTGATTTTGCCCCACAAACCGTTTTCTTCGACCACTTGCCGGATGGGGGTTAAGACCGCTCGCTCGGCTAAGTCATCGTTAACCTTCTCGCGTAGCGGATTTTGCAGCCCGCCTGTCAGTAACACCAAGTTGGCTCGTTCCTGAAGCGCTTGACTTTGAGCAAAAGCCTTCACCAACCCCAATATATTCTTCTTGGGGGCTAAGCGACTCGATGCCACGATCGCAGGCAAATCCCGACGTGACTCAGTGATGTCCCGGACGATTTGCTCCTCAATCAGCGCATAGGTAGCTTCCTCATTTGGGGAGCGGGCATCAGCACTGAATATGGAAGCGTTCACTCCTGGGGGAATCACAGCAAATCTATCACCGTCGTTCACATCCGTTGCTCCTTTATAAGCGGGATGAGAGTATTGTTCAAAGCGTTCCTGTTGGGTGCTGGTGATATTAACAGCCGAGCGATTCATGCTCAAGCGTTCAGCTAGGATTCGGTATCGGAAATGGAACTGCTTGTCTATTTCCGGCAGATTTTCTGGAGTGACATGCAGTTTGTCCAGCTTTTGCGCCCCCAAAGAATGAGCGGTGAAGGTGAAGGGCACACCTGTCTTATTCTCAATTAAAACGCCGCTTAGTCCCCCATCAGCGTAGTGGGCAGTCATGGCGTCTGGTAAGCTACCCTGTTCCTGATAGAATTTGAGGATGTTGGGCACCCAATCCTGAACTAGATGAGGCCACAGTAACTCTTTCGGCAGAAATTTTTCCGGTCCAGCTGGCAGGCGGACAATGCGAACATTGTCTACGCCGGGATAAGCGTCAAACTGCTCGGCAAACTCTGGCCACTTTGGATCGTTGATTTGGCGGGTAAGAATATCAACGTTGTGCCCCTTTTGAGCCATTGCTATGGCAACTTGCTTAACGTAAATCAACTGACCACCGAAATCTGGATGTTCTGATATATAGCTGTTACCGGAATCAAAGTTGCCCTGAGGGTTGAGAAATGCAATGTGCATGAACGGGACTCCAATCCAGCTTTTTTTTCTTTGTAGCTTACTGTCTAGATTAACAGTACAGTACCAACCCAGAGACGGATCTCAATTGAGTAGAAGTTGAAACTTTGTCCTCCAGAAACGAAAGATAGGTGATAAATAACACTCCCATCACCTTCGATTATGTGAATTTAAGTTCTCAGTAGTCTATCGATTAATTTTATTAGTTCTTCATCCGCAAACGGTTTAGTAAGGTAGCTGTAAGTTTTCGGTTGTTCTTGCTCGAATTGAGGTGTTTCTGAACTGATGAAAATGAAGGGTATGTCCGCCGTGATAGGGTCAAGTCGTAACTCTTTAAGCACATCCAAACCATTAAGCCCAGGCAAATTGACATTGCAAGTTATCAAACCAGGTACATACTCTGCCAACCGAACTCCCTCGTAGTCATCTAAAGCAACAATCGTCTCGAACCCATTGGTGTTGAGTAGCGCTACTATACTCAGACTTATAATGACTTCGTCTTCAACGCTCAAGATTTTTCTCAGCGCATTGTAATTGCGCAAAACTCTCCAGAATCTACTCCAATTCGAGGAATGTTTGCAACAGAGGCTTTAGTAGGTTTGTCTCTACAGGCAACTGCAATGCTATCAGGAGTTGATGAGGGGGATTAACCCTGTTGACTTTTCTAAGTTTATGTGAAGGCGCAGAATAGCTGTTCATTTTCTAGATGCGGCATCAGAACTCCCACTTCAACAAAAAAAGCCCAGATAACTGGGCTAGTGTTCGTGTGCATTCTTGCTTCAAAACACTAAACTACCTTCTAACTCCTACATAATACTATGAGTGGAAGTACGGAAAAGTAGCCGGATAGCTGCCTAAGTTCGGAATTTATACTGTTACGGTTCTAGCCGCCTACTGGTGTCTACTTCTGTACAGATTCTTCCATCTGTTTTCGGAGGCTTAGAGGTCTCAAATCGGTCCACACTCTCTTTATATAGTCTAGGCATTCTGACTTGACTCCGCTTTTACCAGCGTCCCTCCACCCTAAAGGATTCTCTTGGCTAGCAGGCCAAATCGAGTACTGCTCTTCGTGATTGACCACAACTTTGTAGATTGACTTATCTTCCTCATTGTCCCACTCCATAATGCTCTCCTGTAATTTTCCTTTAAACCGCCGCCCGCTCGATGCACATACCAATTTGGTCTGCCAGAACTTGTACATGCGGCTGTCTTAGCAGTGTTAAGTGATTACCAGAAACTTGATGAACCTCCACTTCTCCTACTGTTAACTGATTCCAGCCCATAGCTGAGCATTGATGAGCTTTTGTTGCCTGTTCGCCGGTTCGGAACAGGGTTATTTGATCTGAGTATACCTGCGGTTTATAGCTGAGGGCTGCCTGACTGCTGGCTTGGAAGACTCGCAGCATTGGCCGAATAGTCGGTCTGTTAGCAGTCATCAACCGCACATAATCAAGAATATAAGGCCATACAGACCGTGCTGCCGTGCTGAAAAGATGCAGGCCATCACCTATAGAGAGTTTATTTGTGGCAACTGGGGCTGGGGTGTCAAGTAAAGCCAGTAAAGCCACCTGCTGGCCTTGCAATTGTTGAGCCATTTCAAAAGCGACCAAGCCACCAAAAGACCAACCTCCTAAAAAATATGGACCTTGCGGCTGGACTAGCCGTAACGCCTCAATGTAGTAACTAGCCATGTCCTCAATATGGGCGTGAGGAATTTGCTCGCCGTCAATGCCCAGAGGTTGCAATGCGTAAAACGGTTGGTCGGGACCTAGATGACGTGCTAGTTCGTAGTAAGGAAAAATCGTTCCCAGAATTGGATGGATGCAAAAGAACGGTGGTTTGGAACCATTAGGCTGAATAGCGACTAAAGGAGACCAAAGCAGATCTGTTTCTGGCTGTAGATGGCGGGCTAGCTGTTCAACAGTTGGAGCTAAGAACAGGGTAGAAAGTGGTAACTCTCGACCGAACTGCTGGTAAATCCGCTCTGTAAGTTGCATTGTCAGCAGTGAATCCCCTCCCAAATCGAAGAAATTGTCATGAATTCCTACCTGTACGTTAAGCAACTTACTCCAAAGTTCTGCCAGTGTTGCTTCCGTTGGATTACGGGAAGCAGTGTATTTTTTTATACGCTCTTTATAAGTATCTTCGTGCCCTTCATGAAGAGGTGGTAGGGCACGGCGATTCACTTTACCACTAGGCGTTAGCGGCAGCGCCTCTAGGATGACAAAGGTTGAAGGCACCATGTATTGTGGCAGCCTTTCTTCAAGGAAGGAGCGTAGTTCTTTAG
>CAXUIV010000006.1:0-27219 GCA_964250875.1 uncultured bacterium | reverse complement strand
CACAGTCAGTAGAAACCACTGAAGTTCCTGCTGCCATCGCCTCTGCCACTACGTTACCAAAACCTTCATAGATCGATGAGAGGACAAAGACGGCGGCTCCAGCCATGTAGGCGTATGGGTTTTCGACAAAACCGGGTAGGGCTACCTCACCTTCTAAACCGAGTTCCTGCACCAGACCCTCAAGCTGAGGCTTGATCGATGGCTCTCGCTGATCGGGGTCGCCTAGGATCATGAGTCGGGCAGAGCAGCGCTGCCGCACCAGGGCAAAGGCACGAACGAGGGTGGCGAAGTCCTTCTGTTTGACCAGTCGTCCCACTCCTAAAAGCACTGGAGGTTCTCCCGCAGCAAACCAAGGGTGATCAACTGGTGCTTTGACCTTCTCAAAAAAGTCAGGCATCACAACTGGGTTGTAAATGACTTTAATATCTGTCAGGGGCACCCCTGACATTCGCGCCACGTCATCGGCTACTCCTTGGGACGCTGCTACAATGCCGTCACTCCACGGGTAAAACTGCCGCACTAGGTAGGGCCTAATCTTGGTCATTAAACCAGGGGGAGCGTTTTGAAACTGCTGGGAAAGATGGGTTTGTACACACATCACCACTCTGGTAGATGTCCCAGCTAGACTTCGAGACCAGGTTGCCGCATTCAGCAGATCCAAGGCAGAAAGCAGAACTGTCGGCTGCTCCCGCTGTAGGTAGCGAGTTAGACCCAGCGTTTTAAATAAAATAACTGGAGATTTTGACTCCAGATCGATCACCCGCACCCCTGGAGGTATCTTCGTCAGATAGGCTCCCCTCGCTTTTGCTAATACCAAATCAGTTTTTAAACCCCGTTCCGCAAAGCCCTGCGCTAGATGAAGCATAGCCCGTTCGGCACCGCCTCCATCAAGGTTAGGTAGAAACACACTCACAAAAGCATTTTTTGGCAGCATATGCAGGAATTTAGGTTTTAACTATTCGTTGACTTGTTGAGGTTGGGCAGGGGGCATGGGGCATGGGGCATGGAAAAAAAGCAATTAGCGTTTCGTAACGTGTTCGCTTTATTTTTGGCCCACTACTTGAGCCGACATAGCAGTTGAGAAATCTGCTGGTTGATAGCTGTTAAATCAAAACGTTGGCTTGCCTGTAGCTTTGCTCTGTTAGCAAGGGTTGCGGCATACTCCCGTTGATTGCGGCAGGTGGTAATGACTTCTGCAAGCTGTTTGGGATCCCCAGGAGGAACTAGCCAACCGTTGATGCCAGGTTCCACTAATTCCACTGCACCTCCAGCAGCAGTTGCAACCACGGGCCGTCCACACAACATTGCCTCAACAATGACCCTTCCAAATGGTTCTGGGCGAGTTGAAGTATGGGTCACTAAGTCACAGGCTGTCATCAGCGGCACAATATCCGAGCGAAATCCCAAGAACTGGACCCGCTTCTCCAGTCCCAGTGCTGCAACCTGTTCGTGTAGTTGCTGGACATAGCCCTGCTCACCAAACAACGCCTCACCGACTAGGATTGCTGTCACGTCTTCAGGACAGTAGGTAAGTGCTTTAAGCAAAATGTGCTGTCCCTTCCAAGGCGACAGACGGCTGAAGTGACCCACTAAAAATTGCCCATCTATCCCAAGCTGTTGTCTCACTTGGGTAGAATCGGAATCATGGAGCTGATAAAGTCCAGGATCAAAGCCATTGTAGACGACATTTGTAATGTTTTGACGTCCTCCTGCTGCGACAAAGGCTGCCTGACTTGCTTTAGAATTGGCAATCACTAATGATGCCGTATTGGCTAGAGTTACAGCAAGGCGACGATTGGTACGACTGAAGTGTTCAGCAGACAGGATGTCGTGCAGATGATAGACCAAAGGGCGACGGCTGAAGATGCTAGCTAATGCGCCAACAACTAGAGCTTTTTGTGTGTTGGTGTAGATGAGATCGTAACTGCGACTCAGTAATGCTACACGAGTAATCAGAGGCGCAAGCTGTCCCAAGCTGCTTAGCCCCTGTGCCAAGCTGCTCTCTTTACGAACCTGAATCGGCTGAGTTGCTAAGACTTGAACTGGAATCCTTTGTTGCTGAAGCAAGTGGCTGAAAGGACCATCTTCAAACAAGCCTACTAGACAGCTATCTCGATAGGGTTTAGCAATGTCTATCAGGCACAGCTCTGCACCACCAGGCTTGCCGCTTTGGTCTAGAAATAAGATTTTCACTTGCTATGACCTCTTCACAACTCTACCGTGGTTCATCTAATTGGTGGAAAATTGCTGGATTGCCACTTTTTATTAAAGTCATCTATTAGGTGTTTCTGATAGGTCGACCTCCATTCGAGATCTCTAGCTAAAACTCCTTCTTTTATAGAGAAATTTATTTTAGCGGTGTCTGAATGAATGGTTTTGCCAATTCCTTGAGTCTGATAGGTATCGAGAATATCAAAGTTACAGAAAAGACAGTACACAATATTCAAAGCAAAAATAAGGCTTAAATATGTATTTTTTGTAGTAGTAGCAACAAAGTAGATCATGCAAAACAAAATGGGGAGTAAATATTGATACTGGTGTGGAAGCTTTGCAAATATAACTTCATTGTAGATGAAGCACCAAAAGACAGCATGAAGTAGAAGATTTTCAATCCGAGTATAGTAAAAGGGATTTTTAAAAATAAGTCTAGAGTGACTATTTTTGAACAAGAAAAACAGTAATAGAATAAAGGTTGGCAATCCCCAAAAATAAATATTTTTGTAGACGAATCTTACTATGACTCCCAAGAAGCCACCAGAAGTATCTGCAAAAGCCAGAAAAGAAAGATTCATACCGGAGACGATGAATACGGGAAGATATAAAACTGAGGCTGCTGAAAAGAACAAAACAACTCCCTGAGAGAATCTTTTTCTCAGTTTGCGCTTCTCATTAAGAATGTAAGGAAAATAAAATAAAAAGGCAAGTAATACCATTGGCCCATAGGTGATTCTAGAAGAAACAGCCAAAGCAAAGACTAAGCCAGTAAGCCTGATTTTTCCATCTAGCAGAGTTAACAGGCCAAGCATAAAGAAGAATACAGGATATATATAGTCAGTTGACGTGGTTGAGGCTATGATCCAGAAAGGGTTAGAGCCGACAGCAACAACTGCTAAAATGGAGGTCAATGGTGAAATAATTCTTATTAGCAGCAAGTAGAAAATCAGTAGACTTGAAACTGACAGGGCAGCAGAAACCAAATTAGATAGATGAAAACCACCGAGCTGTGACGATAGACCAATAATGATTTCAGGTACGAGATACCCTTGATATCTTGAGGGCAGGTAGTAATGATCGACAATCAAGGTTCTCCACGTGGTCAGCATCCTGTAAATATCGTCATGATTACCGTAGCCATTTAATGAGTAAATTCCGTAGCTAAAAAAGATCAGACCCAAAACCAAATAAACATTTGTATACTCGAAATGGGTTTTAAACCTATTCATGTAGCCCCCTTGAAGTGAATTTTTGGGTCAAAAATTGCTGGACGCTTCAGCAGTACGTTGATGCCAGTAGTACTTGTGTGCTGCCATGCTTATACCGAGGAAGCCCCAGAAGATCATGCCGAATATTGCAACCGTTGCCGGATTTAAGCCGATCTGGACGAAGACGCCGAGACTGATAGCACGAGAGACGTTCATAAAGGAGTCGAAACGCGCTTCAGCATGTTGCATCATGCTAAAGAGGAGTAGAAGAATCCCACCCAGGTAAGGGATAGTGCCAAACCAGCCCATAGAGAAAAATATTGATAGAATTCCACTATCATTGCTGCCAAGGCTATCGCTGTTGATCACACTGCCCATTCCCTGGCCTGGAAGTTCAGAAAGGGCACGACCAAGAAGATTATTGTATCCTTCCGATCTGGCCCTGTAGCTATCATCCTGCTTTGTATTTGAGAAAGTTTGGAGACGGGAACTAATAGCTCCGGAGAATGGCTGCATGGTAGTCAATGGAATGACACACAGCACCATGACCAGAATAGTAACAACCAAGCGCATTTGGAGATGTGCTTTTAGGGAGGGAAGGAAGATCAGCAGTCCCACCAACCAGCCTAACCAAGCAGATCGGGCTGCTGATAGAAGAAAAGCTAAGTAGCCAACCCCAGCAGCGGGAAAACTCAAAGCGACTTTGCTGCTAAATAACAACAGCAAGCCTGCCATCATCACGACTGCAAAGGGCTGCGGTGAGTTCATTGTGCTAAACACCCGAATTCCAAGCGGTTCAGGAATGCCAAACGCGAATGTGTCTTGATGGCTGAGCCAAAACCGATCCCACTCAGGTGCTACTAAATATTGCAGCACTCCATAGGCTCCTGTCACCAAGACGCCCCACAAGAAAGTGCGTTGAATATTTTGGCGATATCTAGGATAATCCCGCCAGTTTACAAACAGATGAAAGCCCAAGAGAATAGGCGTTAGCCAGCCGAGCAGGGATAGTGTGGCGGCAGTAGGTGAATTCTTAATCAGTCCAACTAAAAAACTGTAGAACACACCGGCAAGAGACAAAATAAACGGTAAGCTACCTTGGCGATATGACTGAGGAAGATATCGTAGCAAGGTAGCAAAGGTAATGAGCGTTACTAACGGTGGTGCTAGCAGAATTGGACTTGGATCGACCCAGCCACTCTGGTAATCTACCAGGCGACGAACCCAAGGTGTCAGAAACCATATCCACCACATAAAGCCTAAGTAGAGGACGGGATACCGGCAGTAAAGGAACACGCCCACGGCAAAAGCTCCGGCAGGAAAAGCTAGGCGAAGGATGCCGCCAGCATGCACTAGTATGCACAACGCTGAAAAAATGATCAGTCCCAGTATTGCTGTCCAAGCGAGTGCTGGTTGCACTAGGTGAAAGCCTTTTATGGAAGTAGACATTGGCGATCGCCCTGTTACGAGGTTCCTGAAGCTTGTGCCCCCGCCACAGATGACGTCATGGGGGCAAGCTATTTATGTCATGCTAGAGCATTTCCTTTGGCATAGAGCTTCTTCATACAGGGAAATGTTGTCACGGGCAATACGAACCCAGCTATATTGTTGCGCCGTGGCATAAGCATTGCGACGCAGTTGCTCTAAGTAGGAACGATTCGTGATCAGTCGCTCTAAAGCCTGCTCAATGGCCCAACTGTGCCGACAGGGCACCACAATGGCATCATGCCCATCACGCACAATCTCCATTGGGCCGGGTGTCATTGTGGTGACAGGAGCTAGACCACAAGCCATCGCTTCAACGAGTGCCACACCAAACCCCTCGGAAATAGTGGGAAAGAGCTTAATCTGATGTCCTTTTAAAAGAGTGGGTAGAGTCTCGTGAGTGTAGTAAGGTACGACTTCAATGCGATCGCGTACAGCAGGGTCAAAGTCCGCATAAACATCTGCTGCTGGGCGTTCTGTTCCCAAAAAACTGACCTGTACTTGAGGATAGCGATTGAGGATTGAGTTTAGTGCTGGTGAGCCGTAATGAATTCCCTTCCGGAGGATGTAAGAACTGACTTGGGCGATGCGAATGGTCCCATCCTCGGCTGGAGTTGGTTCAAACGGCAGATCCAAGAATGTCTCCGGGATGCCGTTGGTGACGATACGTGTTCGCTCTGGGTTAACGCCCAAATTGCCAACAGCATACTTGGCGTCATGACGGTTGAGCAGCAAGACCAAATCCGCGTAGCGCATGGAGGTTGCTGACTCCCAAAGCCTTACACTGCCGCGATACAGAGGGTACATCCAGCTCAGGCGCAAGTTTCCCCGTTGAACTTCCGCCAAATACTCTAAGTGTTCAACGTGCTCTAAGCCATGACACCGAGTAATCAGCAGAGGACGATTCTTTCGATTTCGCTGCATTGCCGCCCATAGCCAAGCGTCACTGGTAGAGGCGTCTACCACATCAACCGCTTGATTGTGAGTCGAGATGTGATGAGCGACAAACCCCGGAAATGCGGCAAACTTTGCCAACCGATGCAGTCTACGCGGGAGGCTATCGAGTGAGTAGTAAAAGACTTCGTGCCCGAGCCGCTGATACTCCTGACCAAGTCGCCAAGTTACGCCAGCAGCGCCCGCGTTAGGATCGAAATTATAGTGGACGGTGAATAAAATTTTCATCGACTTAATTTGATATTTAGAGTATAGATATCTCTCGAAAAATCGACTCTAAAGCCTGAAAGTTTATCTGAGCATTGAATTTACGCTCGACGACCTGTCTTCCTTTCCTGCCCATCTCGCGGCTTAAAATGGGGTTGTCTTTCAGCTGCCGCATTCTGCCAGCCAGATCGTCGCGATCACCTGGTTGAATCAAGAAGCCAGTTTCTCCGTGAGTGACAATCTCAGGAATTGCACTGATACGAGTAGCAATCACCGGCAAACCCGCTGCCATAGCCTCTATGAACACCCAGCCAAAAGGTTCAGCATAGGTTGGCATCACAAATACATCCGCCTGCTGATAGATCTCCAGCCATTTGGAGGTGTAGGCTTCGACATTGTTGTAAATATAGACATGAGGATGCTGGCATTTCACTAGGGCTTGCGTTACCAGGTGCAGTTCAGCTGCTTGGGCTGAAAATGTCTCTAAAAAAACTGCTAAAACATCTTGACCTCCCTTGCGTTCAAAGTCACCTCCAACGAAAAGTATTTTGAACCGCCTTGAACTCAGTTCTTTTGATTCAGCGGCTGGCGTAATGGTGTTAACATTCACTCCTGGGTAAATAACTTTTACCTTTTCCTCGGCGATCTTATAGTCCTTGACTACTGAGCGTCGAGCTGATTCAGAAAATGTTACAACCCGCGCTGCTGCATTAAAAACTCGCTTCTCTAACAATAAATTTGGATGGAATGTCCACCTCCAATTTAGATCGGTGCCTTGAGACATTTGAGCTGTAGTTGCGTCCAGGCTGACAACTGTTGGTAGCTGCATCAGATCTACTGAGAAAAAAGCCAAAGGCTGAGAATGAAAATGCAGTACTGAGTAGTTTGCCAGAGCTAGTTTTCGCGCTGCCAGTCGCTTAGCCATGTATCCGAACCCGATTTGAATCCGCAGCCAGTGGAAGTCTAGATTCTGTTTTTGAATCCAATCATTGGGAAAGTAAAAGCTGAGTAACCTGTTTAATACTCTGGTTGTCAGTTCCCGCTCTTCGTTATACCAATAAAAATCTACACTACAGGCAGAACTGCGGAAATAGTCCCTCATTAACTGGCCGTAGGTACGATGACCCAGATAGCCTTCTATAAGCGAGAGAACTTGCGGACTGTTCATTTTCTCTACTGGCATATCAGAGGACAAGGTTAAAGTGAAATACCAAACAGGCGATCTAGCTTTGAATACACAGCGGCGTTTGAGTAGTCATGCGTGAAAGTTATGGCAATTTCTGTAGAAAGCTTTTGCGCCAGTTCCGGTTTTTCTAGCAAACGAATGATTTGCTGGGCATAAATATCTGGATCATCTGTAACGAAGGCATTGACATCGTTAATAAAGTTCATTCCAGCCGCACCAATCGTAGTCGTTACAACCGGAATCGCGTATGCCATTGCTTCTTGCAGCTTGACTTTGGTTCCGGCACCGTCTAGTAAGGGACAAATCACGATTCTCGACTTCAAGTAGATGTCTGCTAAGCTCGGAATATATCCTAGACAGTCAACGTTTTGTGCTAAAGCACCAACTTGCACAGCTTGGGCTACTGTGCCAGCAAGCGCTAATCGAGTATTTGGTTTCTGGTGAACGATCGTTGGGAAAATGGTAGAGAGGAAAAAGTTTATACCGTCCACGTTGGGACTGCGACTGGTACCAACAAACAGCAGGTCATACTTAAATTCCCGCTGTGAGTATGGAATTAGGGTAGCGGATTCTGTATCTTCAACAAGATGAGGAACTAAGCAAAGCTTGTGAGACGGTAAATTTGGTTTCAGCATTGCCAGCTCTTGCTGAGAGTTAACGATTACAGCATCAAATTTCTGCATTAATCTAACTTCTCGGACAAAGTTAGACTGGTAGTCAAACTTAAGTCCTTTAAAAGGAAACACATTCTTCTTAGCCAACCGCCCTTGACATCCGATATCATGCAGGTCTAGTAGCGCTTTGTATGGGAATTTTGACCTCACAGCTAAATGGGCGAAATCTATATAGTTAAT
Source organism: uncultured bacterium (assembly GCA_964250875.1). GTDB lineage: Bacteria > Cyanobacteriota > Cyanobacteriia > Cyanobacteriales > Chroococcidiopsidaceae > CAXUIV01. Next base: position 19,111 of record CAXUIV010000006.1, on the reverse strand, counting down.
CCAGAAGAAGTCGTATTGACGAGACATCAACTTCCTAACAAAATTAAGATATCCTGGTGGTGTGAAGTAGTCAGAATTAATCGGCAGCTGCTGCCGCCAGAGTGTTTGATGATAAAAACTCTGACTGCGAGAATATAAAAAATCAAATAGGTTATCTCCATCGTAGACAAAAAGATTATCTACAAACTTCAGCACTTCTCGCTGCCGTTCCTGAGTCCAAGTCATACTGCGAAAGTCGTTTTTAGCTAGAGCATCTGTGGCAAAAAAATCCTGACGGTCCTTGAAATACTTCAAGGTTCCCGTCAGTCGCCGCTTATCGCCACCATCCACAGGAATCGGCGGGGTATGCAGGTGCAGCAAGATTTTTCGCTGTTTGCTCATTTGTAGTATGCTAAAAGGTTAATTTACTACAAAAATGAATTCGTCCTGCTTCAGTATATGCGCCCAATATTAAGTGATTGTTAAAGCACCTCTTCGATTACCCGCTGCACATTTCGACCTGTTGCCTCCCAAGAGTACTCCGCCTTTACCAGCTCGTATGCGGCTTGGGAGAGCTTTTGTCCTAGGGGTTTGGACCAAATTCGGCACACCCCAGCAATCAAGGCTTCAGCATCATTACCGAGAAGCAGGTGTTCTCCATCTCGAACATTCAGTCCCTCTGCTCCTTTCGCTGTACTGACCACCGGGCGACCAGCAGCGAAAGCCTCCAAAATTTTTAGGCGTGTCCCGCCGCCCTGTAGTAGGGGAACAACGACAACGCTGGCAGCCGCCAAATAAGGTCGAACGTCTGGAACTTTACCAGTAACGAGAACTCCAGGATCTTTCTCAGCCGCTGTCAGCATGAACTGAGTCGGGTTGACACCTACTAGGAGTAAACGACATGGGTAAATTTGCCGCAACCGGGGGTAAACTTCGTCCAAGAGCAGTTGAGCTGCCAACACATTTGGTCCGTAGCTGAACGAAGCTGTAAAAATGATGGACCAGGGTGACGGCTGCCAGCCGCCGGGAATCGTACTTTGCCCCAAACGCACACTGTCGTAGTAAGCAACATCCACACTGTTTGGCACTACACGCACATTTGACCTGCCGGAGATTTTTTCTAGAAGGTTGGCATCTCGCTCACTACACGCCCACACCCAATCGACTCGGCGGACAAAATCACGTTCAATCGCTTCGACTCTAGCAAGTTCAACGCTCGCCTTGAAACCTGTGACTGCCTCAGCTTTTTGGGTTTCACGCAGTAAAGCTGACTCCACATTGTGGGCATCAAGAATAACGCGACACGAATAACGCCTGACTGTCGGCAAGCAACCGTACAGCCAAGGCTCTCCAAAAACAACTAGATGAGGCTGAAACTCTGACAATATCTGGTTTAATTTCTCCAGGCTGGAGGTACAGACACTACTAGCACCAGTGTATGGATGGCCGCGAGTTAACAGCCACCACAGCTGTAGTAGCCGACGCTGAAACTTTTCTCTGATTGTGGGTTGGCTGTCACTGACACGATTGATACTGTAGATGGCCACACCAGGGGCAGGTATGCTGTCGTCGTGGGGAAGAGTAGCGAGGCAAAACACAGCAACGGGACCGAACTTCATCATAATGTTGATGTTCTGCCAGTTGCGTAGAGGCGATCCACCCATCGGTGGGTAGGGCAGACTTCTGGTAATGAAGAGAGTACGGACTGGGCTGGTCACCATTTTAAATTTTCATTCGAGGCTGCAAAATGACGCTTTTTAAGATTTTGGCTAGCCTTGAGGAAAAATTTTCCAAGTCATATCTGCTCTTACACAGGTTACGGCCCCGCTCTCCCATTTCCATCGTTTCCTGTGGGTGTGCTAGTAAATAACTGACTGCTTGTCTCCAGCCTTTGACATCTCCTGGCTCGACCCAGATGCCAACTCCCTCTTTTTCCACATCAATTCCTAGCTCCGTATTTCTCGTTGTGATGACTGCTTTTCCCATCGCCATTGCCTCTAAAAGACTTGTCAGTCCAATCAAAGGAATAAAATCTGCATACTCCTGGGGAAGCTCTAGAGGAATGGCAACGGCGTAAGCTGCTCTATACTCTGCTAAAAGCTCTTTGAATGGTAGTGGCGTTTCTGTAGACTTCTCATATCGAACCTGGACGTTTGGAGTTAAATGAGGAATACTCGGAGCAGATGCCTCTGAGCAGTAAATTCGTAAGGGATAATCAATCTCGCTGAAAGCTTTTACAAGGGTGTTATAGTCTCGATTTGTTTTGCCTGCACTTACAATAAAAGAATCACTCTTCACTGGATGACTTTTTGTTTGATATTCATAAAATGATAAATCAACTGCCCATTCTAATAGCTCTAACTTTTCTTCCTCATAGAATTCTTCCTCAAGTCGCCTTTTAATTTTGCTTGTTAGGCAGAGAAGTTTGTCGTGTCCTTTAATGAATATCTTATGCTTTAACGAACTCCGCAGAGGGCAATGCATGATGGCTACGATTGGTTTACGAAATACGCCCAAACGGCGCATCAGCGCTAGGAAAACTGTGTTCGTCTCACAGGCTGAGTAAATTAGATCGTACTGATGCCAATTCAGCAGAATTTTTATAAAGATTCTTACCTGTTGGTCTAAATAATCTCGGAGTTTAAGCCGACGTCCGATTTTGTTTAGAACTACATATTTTTCGTGTGGCAAGATATCGACATCAATGCCGTATTTGGATAAATCAGTTACGCCCCACAGGTGATGTCCGGGATACTTGCCGTTTCTCCATGCTTCCCAAGCCTGATCCATTGGATAGTTATTGATAAATAACACCTTCATGTGTATATGGTCCTTTGTCCACTATCCGTTAGTTGTTAAATATATCGGTGAAAATAAACGATGACTTGTTAAGGTCGGACATGCCCTATGCCCTATGCTCTAACTGACTTGACCTATTTCGTGCTGCATTTGGTGGTATTTCCAGAGCTTGCCGCGCTGTTCGAGCAACTCTTGATATCCTCCTTGCTCTACGATACGTCCTCGTTCGAGGACTACGACTTTATCTGCTCGGACAATTGTTGAGAGTCGATGGGCGATCGCAATCACCGTTCTACCGATGGAGAGCTTTTCTAGAGACTCTTGAATCAACCGCTCAGACACGGAGTCTAATGCACTTGTCGCTTCATCTAGAATTAGGATGTCTGGGTTACGTAATAGGGCACGAGCAATGGCAATGCGCTGACGTTGGCCTCCAGACAGGCGAACACCTCTATCTCCCAGTTGGGTTTCAAAACCTTCTGGCATCTCCTGAATAAATTCCAGCGCGTTGGCTTGTCGAGCTGCTTCTTGAATTGCCGCTTCATCTGCTCCTTCTATTCCATAGGCAATATTATTTCTGACATTCGTATTGAAAATGAACGTATCTTGGCTAACCACAGCCATTTTCTGACGCACCGACTTGATCTCAAACTCTCGCAGATTCACACCGTCAATCAGCACATTGCCCGCCGTTGGGTCGTAAAAGCGTGGAATTAGATCTGCCAGCGTTGTCTTGCCAGCACCAGAAGCTCCAACCAGCGCTGTCATCTGTCCACATCTGATCGTTAATGTAATATTTTGCAGTACTAGGTTGTTAGAGTCATAGCCAAAATCTACAGACACTAAATCAATTGATTGCTTCAAACCAGAAAACTCTATATGGCCATCCTGAAAATAAGGTTTATCGTCTGTTCTCAACAACTGCTTGATATTGGCTGTTGAGCCTTGAAGACTGCTAAATACAGCAATGATTCCATTAAGATCCTGTATGATTGGCACCAAGCGAAATAGAATAAATAGAAATGTTAGCAGTGAAGCAGCTTGCATTGCTCCCTGAGTTAAGAAACCACCGAATGCTGCAATGATCATGCTGACCAAGATTGTGGTGGCTATTCCCTCTCCTAAGGGTCTAATCAAAGACATAGCTGATAAAGCTTTAGTAGAGGCACCTACTAGCTCAGAACTGGTACGATAAAATCGTTTACGCTCAAAGTCTTGCGTCGCAAATGCTTGAACTGTCCGAATCCCATTAATAAATTCGATTGCAACTGAAGCAAATTTACCGTTGGCGGTTGAGACGGCAAAACTAGCCTCCCGCACCTGTCTGTTGAGCCTTGATAATCCTACTGCGAGTAAGCTGAATAGTAATAGTGAAATCGTAGTCAGCTGCCACGACAATAAGACTAGTGACACTCCATATACCGCAATGGTTAGACCTCTGACGATCGCGTAGGCGGCTGCGTTGAAAACTTGCTTGATATTTCCCACCTCGCCGATAATACTGTTGACCAGTTCACCAGAGTGCGTCTTCATAAAGTAGCTCAAGTTCAGGGCTTGCAGCTGTTCAAAAATTCGTTTGCGGAGCCGGTCTACCAAATGCAGCTGAGTCAGCTCAATGTAAAGAATGGTTAAGTAATTGAATACTGCACGCAGCCATGTGGTTAGTAGAATTAAGCCAGAGACTCGATAGAGGCGACTGGTTGCAGATGTGTTTACTCCCAAGATCTGGATATCAAACCAATGGATGCCCGTGTGAATTGGCCTAGCGTGGGGATTCGTCAAATTCTGCAAAAAAGCAAGGAGGAAACTCAGGCCAAATCCCTCAAAAACTGCGGCTAAAAGCGAGAACACTAAAGACAAAATCGCAATCGTCGGGAAGTATTTAAACTCGCGCAGGATGATTTGGTTGTCTTGCCAAAAGCCTGTAGTCTTTAGTAGCCTGCGGACTGAAGCATTAACTTGGAAACGCATAGATATTTGTAGACAGTAGTAAGACAAGAAGCGCTAAAACTTTTAGCAGTACTTTCAGATCGCCCGACGCCAGACCGACTACTCAGCTATTTCAACTCCCAATGTTTAACTGCATCTGCATCCAGGCGGTTCGACGCCATCGCCCGACGCAAATGAAAGACTCCTGGCAAGGCATTTAACTGGCGCTGTTCTTGCGGACTCATACGAACTGCATCGTGTAGCGTCCGGGACTGTGGGCCAAGCAAATTCATCTCACCGCGCAGCACATTGAATAGCTGTGGCAGTTTCTCCATAAACTGACGCAGCCACGCTTTTGAGAGCGTAGTGTCCGAATCCTCCAAACGAAACTCCAGCAGATGGAAGAGTCTACCTCGTTCACCAACATGCCACTGCTGGGATGGAGCAAGAGTCCGTCCGCGCATCAGCAGCACTCCTAGCATGAGCGGACTCAGGCACAGCAGCAACATAGCAGCACAAAACCATTCCATCAGCCGCCGCAGCCACCAGCCGAACATTCGTGGCTTGGGCAATTTGTGGGCGGAGGGTAATCGCAGAAACAACGTCTTATTTGCCTGTTGACAAGCATCTGCCCAGAACTTCAAGCTTGCCTCTCCCAAACCTGGGTCTATGCGAATCAGCCGTACTGGCGAGTGGCTCAAGCACTCTGCTAATTGCGCACTCCCAAGTGCGGGCAGTTGGCTCAACTGTTGGCAAGGTCTTACGAGTAGCTGCCCCTGTCGCCACTTGAGCGTGTAGCTGGGTAATGGGACTTGTGGCTTCTGTAAAGGAGAGTGAATCGGTGAGGCTTTGGATGTTGTCATAGTAGATGTCTAGCTCAATCAGTAGTATGTCCCCGCTCAAGTAGAGGCTGGTGAAGCCGCAGCGATAAACTTCCTTGTGGTTTGGCGTAGGGTGAGTAGCCGTTGGTACTGCTGGCTGAATTCGCTACAACCCCAATTACATTTAACTTGCTGAGCATAGCCGTAGCCTGGGCGAGTTCAGAGCGAGTGACTCTGCCAATGCGTGCCGCTAGCACAACACCGTTACAAAATGACCCAGCCAGAATTGCATCTACCATACCTAGAACTGGAGGGGCATCCAGAATCACCAGGTCGTAGTTCTGCTCAAACGCTGCTATCAGTTCCCCCATTCTTTGGGAACTCAACAGATTAGCCGGGTCTGTCGGTATCGGACCAGATGTCAAAATATCGATGTATGAGCCTGACGAGTGGATACTGCTTTGGTTTGGTACACTGTCATGACTCATTAGCAGAGTCGAAAGCCCCTGCTCATTGGGAAGATTCAGCTGTTTGTGTAAACTTGGGCGGCGGAGGTCAGCATCAATCAGCAGTACCCGTTTGTGTAACCGGGCTGCACTGATTGCCAGACTCAAAGCCAGTGTTGACTTACCCTCGCCAGCCAGGGCTGAGGTGATCATCAAAGATTTGAACGTAGAGGTGGAGCTGAGCAGCTGAATATTTTTATAAACGAGGTCAAGTGCTTCCCAGGATGGTGGCCAACTGATAATTTCAATTGTCCAAGGTGCCATCACTTGCGGCTTACCAAACGGTAGACTGATCAGCGGCGGCTCGCTGTCTATTGTTTGAGGCAATTCTGGTGCCATTCCGAGCAGAGGCAGGGCAGACTGTTTCTCTAACTCAGCAGAGGTATGAACAGAATCATCAATCATTTCGCGGAGCAAGGCTGCACCACTACCCAGCATCAACCCCACCACTGCGCCCAACAATAGATTCCGCTTGAGACTTGGACCCGTCTGCACGCCCAGCTCTGGTTCTTCCAAAACCTGCCAATCGTATCCTCCTCTGGCGATTTCCAAGCGTAATTCCTGCCGCGCCTTCAGCAGCTGCTCTAGCGTATCGCGGTTGATTTGCACTTTTGGCTGCAGGCTATTGTAGTCAGCTATGAGAGCTGGAAACTGGTTGAGTTGCTGACGCTGCTGCTGCTCTATCTGTGCCAGACTCTGACTCCGAGCGTTCAGAGCCAGTAGATTTGTCTGCGCCTCCGCTAACTGACTCGTCAAACTGAGGTCAATACCGTTGAGCTGTCCTTCTTTTAGCAGACCCTCTCCTGTCGCGTTTGGCTGGTCGGTTCCTCCCAAAACTCGTCCGACTTCGTTCTGTAGTAGCTTGAGCTGGCTCTGGCGTTGTTCTTGCAAAACCTCTACAGGGGAAGCTGCGTCTTTGAAAACCAGGCGTTTTTGCGCTAGAGCCAGTTCTGTTTTTTGGAATTCATTGAGCAGCGTTTGGTAGCGAGAAGACTGACTCAGCCGAGAGGCGATGAGTGCTTTCTGGGGAGAGCGATCCAGCTGCTGTTGCAAGCTACCGTAGCGAGCTTCAGCGTCTCGATACTGAGCAGCGGTTGTCTGTTGCTCTTTTTTGATAGCAGCTAGGGAATCAGCTATGGCTGTTGCCTGTTGTGTGGGGTCAATTAAGTTATGACTTTTGCGAAAATTCTCTAAATTTGCCTCAGATTCCTGAACTTTATTTTCAACCTGCGGCAGTTGAGCGGTGATAAATTCAAGACCCTTGTTCAAACGCTGCGCTTGCTTTTGTTGGTTATAGTCTGCATAAACCCGCCGCAGCGCTTTGAGTACCTTTTGAGTTTTGACTGGGTCGTTAGCTGTGTAAACGGCTTTAACAATCTTGGTATTAGCTTTGTCCTCCTGGACTTGAGTCAACACCAAGGATTTTTTAATTTCGTCTACCTTAATTGAGTACTCAGGGCGAAGCATTGCGACTACTTTTTTAAGCAGGATAGAACTCCGCATCACGTTGATTTGAGTGGCGTAGTCTATATCAACGTTGGAGTCAGCAAACTGGCTTTCTGGCCCTGCTGTCGCTCCCGGGTCTTTTTTGCCCTGGTAGTCAGGCTCCACCTGTAGCTGCATAGAGCTTTCATAGACGGGCTTTGTCCTTAGAGTCAGGACGGTGGCGATCGCTAAAACAGCACCAAATACACCAACTAACCAAAAACGACGTCGCCATAAAACCGCAAACAGTTGACCATAACCGGGATCTGGTTCAGCCACCACTGAATTGAGATTAGCTTCAATCAGTTTCACCATGCCTAACCTCTAAACACTATGAGCCAAGTCAACTTCTGATTGACGTGAGTTACAGACATCTTCAACTACCTTATCAACTTTGCTAAAAAACGCTGCTTCTGAAAATTGAGTCAGTGCGTGGTCGCGAATTTTACAGTAATCCCAAGCTATGTTCCTAGCCTCAAGCAGTGCTGTTTGGAGTGAATCCGGCGTCTGTCGCTTAAACAAAACTCCCGTTTTACCAGGTACCTGAGTGTCTAGCACACCACCTGCTCCATAAGCAATGACGGGCGTTCCACTAGCATTTGCCTCCACTGGAACTAATCCATAGTCTTCCAACGCTGCAACAATTACAGCATTTGCCTTGGTCATCAAGCGACCGCGTTCTGCATCACTTACATGTCCTAAGAATTTGATGTTTTTCAAGGCTTTAGATTCTAGACGCTCTCGCTCTGGACCATCTCCAATGATGCATAACTGCCAACCAAGCCAGTTAAAAGCCTCCACGATCACATCAATCCGCTTGTAGCTCAATAGTCGGGCTGATGCCAGATAAAAGTCTTCTTTCTCAGCTGAAAAAGAGAACTTACTGGTATTAATTGGGTAATTAATCACAATGGCTCGTTTACCATAGCTCTCCTGAATGCGACAAGCTACGACGCTAGAGTTAGCTATATAAATATCCGGTTCTTGAGCGTATGACAGGTCTACCTGTCTCATTAGCCTAAATACAGCTTCGATTAAAGGATAAAGATAGCGATAATCTGCGTACTCCTTGAGATAGGTTTTTGTGTCCCACAAAAAACGAGTGACATTGTGGCAGAAACAAATGTGGCGGGACTTGGGAGATTTTTTCACTGCCTTGGCGAAGCTACTGCTGCTACTGATAATCAGATCGTAGTCTTGCAAATCCAAGGCGCGAAAGGCTGGAAAATACAGGGGAGCTAGCACCCTAAAATATCTGGATGCTCCTGGAATATTCTGAAGTATAGTGGTGCGAACTAAACGTCCCCCCAAGTCAATAGTTCGCTCTGGTTCGTATAAAGATGTGAATATGTCAGCATCAGGGTAGCGCTTACAAAGCAGTTCGAATACACGCTCGGCTCCCCCTCTCTGTGTCAGGTAGTCATGAACTAAAGCAATTTTCATAAAATGGCTACTTCGATTCCAACCGCCTTTCGAGTTAGATGATTCTACTGATCGCTTGATCGCTACCTCGTCTGTAGGATGTCTGGCTAGTAACTCAGTCTAACTCTAACTAACAAACTGGTCTTTCGAGGGGAAATTAACTCGCTTGAGTACCAAACAGGTCATAATGCCGCCTCTCAAGTTCCTGATTTGAGCGTATTCGTAGCGCTGCCACTGGAAGTCGGAAGGTACGACTGAACTTCACTCAGTGACAATACTACAGAGGAAACGCTGACCTTGTTGTTCTCAAAGATACCACTAGAATCCCATACATAATAGTTCATTACGAAAAAATAGTAAACACAAATAACTGCTTTGTGAGCTAGGATACAAAACGCATTTTTAACAAAGCTTCCAGACAAATTTAGAGTGGAAGCAATGTATACACTGCTTCCACTCATCTACCTAACTTTTGCTTGTACCCTGTCTTCGGATAGATGCACTAATCAATAGCGTCCTTGACAGCATCACCTGCGTTTTCTATGGTACGTTTTGCTCCCTCAGCTGCCTGATTGATCTTTTCCTGCACAGTAGTGGCAGTTGTTCTGCCTGCATCTTCCGACTTGTCAATCAAATCTTTACCTGCTGCTTTGGTGCTTTCTTTGACGTTGTCACCCACGTCCTTGCCAGCTTGCTTAACATCCCTGGTTATGTCTTTAGCATTTTCTTTGACGTTTTCACCTGCTCGCTTGACTCCCCTGGTTATGTCGTCAGCATCTGGAGTCTTTTCGTCAATGGTTTGCTTCACGTCTTTAGCGGTTTTCCTGACGCTGTTGTTGAAATATCCGCCTCTATCTAAAGCAGCATCTTTAACACCCTCTGCGTTCCGCTTTGTCTCTTTAGCAAGATCTGCTGCTGAATCCTGCACTCGATCTGTTGTCTCTGCGGCATCTCGCTGTAGATTCTTGCCTAGATCCCTAACGTTTTCAGCTTTCTTGTCGAGGGTGCGCTTGGTATTTCCGACCAAGTCACCTGTTTGGTCAATGACGTTTTGCTCAGCGTTTTCCTTGAGAACATTGGCCTTAGCCCCCGCAGCTTCTTCAAGCGTCTTGGCTCTGGGATCGACATCACTAAAGTCATTCATCCCGCCTTTGTAGGGAGAAGTGACGTCGGTGCTGGGTACTTCGGGTCTAGGGTTGTTTGCTGTCAGGCTGCTGCAAGCTGTAGTACTCACAAGTAACAACACCCCTGCCAGAAAAGCCGTTAAAGTTCGGCCCAGTTTGCTCTGTCTTAGCCAATCAATGACTCTGTTCATATGGATACTCCGTGCTTGTTTTTGAGTGATGTGAGTTTTACACACAGTCATCACCAACTCTAGTACTAGAGTTGGTGCGAGTTGCTTCAAATGCAAAATTAACAGGAATTCGGAGCAAGAAACTGCTTTTCGGTTTTATTTCGCGGGATTGCTCTGTAACTCAGGTCTAGCGCCTGCTTCATCTGCCTTGTCTTTGACAAAACCTGTTGCCTCTTTAACCGCTTCCTTAACTGTCTCAATTCTTTCTCCAACCCGCGTACCCAAATCTGGATCGCGCTGAATCGCTCCACCTGGTTCTGGCTGTAGAAAGTCTTTTTGAGTTATTAGAGGGAATTCGGCTTCTTTCTTTGCTCTACCCTCTGGAGTTTCAGCACCAGGGTAAAGGAGTTCTACATCTTTGTGGACAGCACGTAGCTGCCGTGCTTGCTGTGCGGCTCTGTCGCGCTCAGATTTATCAGTTCTATTCTGCTCCTTTGGATCATCTGAAAAGTTGTACTTGACACGCTCCCCGCCCTTCTGGTACGGGGCAACTTCAACGCGAGATTGCGCTGATGGCTTGTCTGGGTTCGCGCCTTGGATAGGGCTACCGCCGCAGGCGGTACTGATGAGCAGTAGCACACCTGACAGAAATATGGTTAGAATCTGCCGCTGATTTTTGAAGAAAGCCGTCAACCTATTCACAAAATCCTCCTCTCAATTACAAGCTAGCCAAATTCGCTACCCCAAGCAGCCCAACAGCGAAGGCGAAGAAGCGAACCGACATTGGCCAATGCTAATATCTAGCCAACGTCCGTCAACAATAGAAAGAAACCGAGTACCTCTACCTCTAGCAAAGGTCACATTATTACTATCAATTCCTACGGCTTGTTCTCTAACTCAAGAGAGATTACATATCCCAACTAACAGCAGTTCATGCATAAGCAAATTTGGTCGCGGCTAAAGCCTTACTTCCCCTTGGTGACTTTAGGCGGGACACTGTTATTTTTAGCTAGAGCAATTAAAGAACACGCCTCAGAGGTTGCCGCAATCAAGATTGACGCGATCGCCTGGGTAACTCTAGCGATCGCCTTGGGCGTCACCATGTTGGCCCATACCTGGTCTGGCTGGGTCTGGACTTGGATCCTCCGAGAGTTGAATCAGCCAGTAAACGGCTCTCAACTCATTCAGGTGTACCTACAGACCAATATCGCCAAGTACATACCAGGTAACTTTTGGCATTACTATGGTCGAGTTTTAGCTGCTAAAAATGCTGGAATTGCTGCGGGTGCGGCAACCTTGAGCGTATTGCTAGAGCCATTGCTGATGGCAGCTGCTGCCTTGATAGTTGTCTTGGTGGCTAGTTTGCTGGTTAGGACAGGTACAGCCTTGCACGGATTGCCAGTACTCGGTTTAATCACCGTACTCATCGCTATTCACCCCCGGTTTCTAAACCTGGCGGTTGAATCGCTCGGTCGCTTTAAAGCAAAATCAACCGACCGAAACACAGCTCCAAAAAGCTATCCGGTAAAACACTATCCCCTCCGGCCTTTATTGGGAGAGTTGGGCTTTTTAGGACTCCGGAACGCTGGTTTTTTGTTAACGCTATTGGCTTTTACCTCCTTGGAGTTAAGTCAGATCCCGCTTTTGTTACAAGCTTTTAGTTTGGCATGGCTACTGGGCATGATTGTTCCGGGCGCACCTGGTGGTTTGGGTGTGTTTGAAGCGACAGCAGTTGCCCTATTGCGGCAACACTTTGCTCCCGGCATTTTGCTAAGTGTGATCGCCTCCTACCGTCTAGTTAGCATTCTCGCTGAAGCAGCCTGTGCGGGTTTAGCTTGGGTAGACGAGCGTAGGTAGGGAGTTTATAAAGGCGTTTCTGCTAACAGACATTCGGGAATCGCTTCTAATTTCTGCTCTTTCAACTGAGAAAAAACACGGTAGCTATCCAAACTCATCTCCGGTTGACTGTTAACACTGTACTCTGGCATTTTAATCAGGTTGTACTGTACGTTCTCGGCACAAATAGTGAATATGATGTTGAAAATTTCTAAAAAATTAATCATCCACTGGCACTCTTCTTCAGGACAGTTTTTATAGCATCGAATTAAATCAGCAATGCGAGTCTCTAGATGGGTACGAGCGTGTTTACAAATCAAAATGATTTTGACTAGGACAATAACTAAGGTGAGAGCATTGCCTTGAGACATTAACGCCCCAAACAGCGGGGATGGCTCATCGCCATTCTCTGTTGTTAAATAATCAATGAGCCGGTTACAAGTTCTGAGCAGTAAAGCGTCAGTTAAAGTCTCCTCATGGTATTTCTCATACAGAAGTGCTAGCTTTTCTGCCAAATTCAACTCTAAAGTATCAACAAATTCTCGACTTTCAACGCAGAAAATCAAATACTTTTGTAAGCTTTGCTTGAATTGCTGATATTTTTGGCCTTGGGTTTGTCTTACAAAAATGTTGGCAATATCTGAGTGTCCAAATAGCCCCCGTTTCGCCACAATTATCTTGATTAAGCGTATAACTTCATCCCCCAGTCTTGTTGGATTCTTGCAGCGTTCGTTAACCACAGATGACTGAGATCTAGCGATGTACATCGCCAAATCGAACTTGAATCTATACTTAAGTTGCTTCGCTTTGATTCGGGCAGCTTCTCGCTGCTCAACCGGGTTTCTAACATCAGCGTATTGAGCAACTAGCAAATGGGACGTGTAGCGATTGCTCCAATGCGGTTGCTCCTCATACTTAGCTGCAAACAATAGAAGTTCCTGATAGTCTTTGCTTTCAACAAAGTTTTTTAGCCAAACTCTAAGGCGATTCGTTGTGGGCGACAAAGATTGGCGGTTGAGCATTGGATTGTTGAAAAGTTCAACTAGTTCTTGTACATGCTTGTTTTCTCTTTTAGTCTCCCAGTTATTTACCAGTATGTAACAGGAACGTTTGACCGTATAACGGAACTCATTCTCATCGTTACTCAGAACGAGCTGATGCACTGCTTGAGCTAGATTTGAGCTGATTGAGTCATTGTGATAGAAAAATAAACTATTGAACTCCTGTATGGCATCTGCTGGATGTCTTTGTTTGACAATTTCCAACAGAGAACGATAGATACTTTCCTGAGCTTCCTGAAGGCTGAGTTTTTGCTGGTTTGACCTGTTAGTAAATACAGCCCGTTGACCGTTTGTGAAAGCGTTCCTCGTCATAGCAGCAAGTAGATAGAATGAAGTTTAACTGAGGTTCTACTACCAGGTTTTGAGTTGGGGCAGAGGGCTTAGGGCAGAGGGCATAGATGAATCCTTATCAAATCATCAGTTTTGGTCGTCGATGCATGTCAGGAGATGTCTTTTTACAGGCATTCTACCCGTTGCTTAACAGGCATGATCATTTGGAATGGGGGCAGAGGGACTTGAACCCTCACGACCTTTTACGGTCAACGGATTTTCATTCTCCCGCGGCTTTCGCTGCTGCCTTATGGTTAAAACCACCAGGCTTTAAGAATTGGACCCTCCCTTTACCCTCGACTTAACGTTAGGGTAGCTCCCGTCGGGCCTCTGCACCTTCCGCTTGGTTTTGAGTTTTGAGTTTTGCTGTGCCCCCTTGCGGGAAGTTTTGAGTTTTGAGTTTTGTATTTACTCAGCACTCAGAACTCAGAACTCAGAACTCAACACACATTTCGGCTTGGCTCAGGATTGCCATACCTGTCACCAGGTTTAGGTTTCCCTGAGTTTGAGAGCAGTCACTTGACAAATTTCTCCGTCAAGGCTCAGTTGTCTAAGTCCGTAGCGTCTACCATTCCGCCACGCCCCCGATCGATTTTTCGTAGCTTGCTGCTACTGACAGAACCCCTTGCCCTCGCCTTTGATAAGGTTATTTTGGCAACAATAACATTGAAGCAGTGGGCTTGAATAGGGGGTCTAACCCCTTATAGCAGAGATACCTGTAGTGTAGAGCAACGTCACAGGAAAAACAGCCTGCGACTAGCTAGCAATAAACTGCGGTTAGCTCTCTAACATAGGTATATCATTGGATAAACACCGCTAGTTTAACAGCAATCACAAGCTGATTTCCGCTTATGCAAGTAACTATGGCTGTAGCGCTACTGTACCTGATTCTGGCTGGAGCTTACCTAATAGGAGTTCCCTTCGCGGTATTGCTCTATCTGAAGCAACGCTGGTACGTAGCGACCTCCTTTGAGCGTGGGTTTATGTACTTCCTCGTGTTCTTCTTCTTTCCGGGTTTGTTGCTCCTTGGTCCGTTTGTGAATTTCCGACCCCAACGAAGGCAGATTGAGGTATGAGTTCTGATGCGTAAGATTGACGCTCTCGGCATTGGCTTAGGCGTTTTCGCCACTGGTGGGTTAGCCTACCTAACCCTAAAAGCAACTGGGCTAGATAACATGGTTGCGGGCATCTGGAGCCAGTTGCTGTTGGTTGGTGGACTGATAGGCTGGGTAGCGACATATGCCTTCCGGGTTGGAGGACAGAAAATGACCTATCACCAGCAACGGCGAGACTATGAAGAAGCCTTCCTCCAGAAACGCCTGGAGGAACTCACCCCTGAGGAACTGGCAAAGCTACAGGCCGAGATTGAACAAGAACAAGCTTCGTAATTCGGAGTTCACAATCAATAAACTCCGAACTCCGAACTCCGAACCCCGAACCCCGAACTACATCAATGACGTCAGTTTCTCGTTGCTTTGAGTCCCTACGCGATCGCGCTCAGTGTGCTCTCATTCCTTTTATCACTGCTGGCGATCCAGACTTGGAAACAACAGCTGCGGCGTTGCAGGTTTTGGACGGTAGCGGTGCCGACTTCATTGAACTAGGCGTCCCCTACTCCGATCCTCTAGCAGATGGGCCAGTCATCCAAGCAGCGGCAACTCGCGCCTTGCAACGAGGAACTCGACTAGAGCAGGTGCTAGAAATGGTGGAAGCTGTAAGCCCCACATTGCGATCGCCGATTATTCTATTCACCTACTACAATCCAATTCTCAGCCGGGGCATCAAACCATTCTTACAGCAACTGACTTGCGCTGGAGTTGGGGGATTAGTCGTGCCTGACTTGCCCCTAGAAGAGGCGGCAGAGCTTTTGCGTCCAGCTTCAGAATGTGAAATTGACGTGACGTTGTTGATAGCTCCCACCAGTTCATCTGAGCGAATTGAAGCGATCGCACGTCGGTCTCAAGGATTTGTCTATCTAGTGAGTGTCACTGGCGTTACTGGAATGCGCTCCCAGTTAGCAGGGCGAGTGGAAGATCTGCTGCTCCAGATCCGGCATGTAACTGATAAACCGATTGGGGTTGGTTTTGGCATCTCTCAGCCAGAACAAGCCCGTCAGGTGAGGGATTGGGGAGCAGATGCGGTGATTGTGGGCAGTGCTTTTGTCAACCGCTTGGCAGACAATACACCCGCAGAGGGATTGAAGGCGATCGCGGAGTTTTGCCAGAGTCTCAAGGTAGCGATTGCTAAGTGATAAAATAATCTGCCTGTCAATAGCTTTTGTAGAGACGTGGCATGCCACGTCTCTATATATAAGTAGCTAAGATGAGAAGATTTAGCTCCAACAACGTGAGGGGAAGCAGTTGATAAAATGGCACTTGACCGACATTTAAGTGGTAGCCCCCCCCAGGATGAAACTTCTTTAAAGCTACTAATTGGACAACAGGCACAAGCAGATTGGGAGTTATTCTTTACGCTTTCGCTAGACCTGATGTGCATTATTGGATTTGATGGCTACTTCAAGCGCTTAAACCCGGCATGGGAAGAAGTCCTCGGCTTCAATCATGCAGAACTGCTCTCCCAACCATTTATTGATTTCGTGCATCCAGCAGATCGAGAACCCACTAGAGTGGAGCTACAGCGTCACATTGCGGGCAGCAACACCAGGAACTTTGAGAATCGCTACCGCTGTAAAGATGGATCCTACAGGTGGTTCTCGTGGAAAACCCTATCGCCAGCAGAACAATCGATCTATGTCGTTGCTCGCGATGTAACCTTAGAGAAACAGATCCAAGCAGCAACAAGATCAGCGGTGGCAGCGGCAGAACTGGAAGAACTCAGTCGCCTCAAAGATGAATTCTTGAGTACCATCTCCCACGAACTGCGATCGCCCATAACTAATATCAAAATGGCAATTCATCTGTTAGCGATCGCTCTGAACCAAAACCAGACATCTTTAGAGCCACCTCCCAAAAGCAGTAAAGTCGCTCGCTACTTCCAAGTTTTGCAGGATGAATGCGATCGGGAAATTCGCCTCATCAACGATCTGCTAGATATTCAGCCCTCTAACGTTGAAGTCCAAGCCTTAGCGCTGGAAACAATTCTCCTCGAATCTTGGTTGCGCCGGATTGTGGAACCTTTTCAAGCGCGGGCGTACAGCCGGAAGCAAACACTCCAGCTTAACCTTCCTTCTGCAATGCCGCCTCTCGTGTCAGAACGAGCGAGTCTAGAGCGGATTTTAGTGGAGTTACTGAATAACGCCTGTAAATATACGCCACCTGGAGAACAGATTATTCTGCAAGCAAACGTTCGACTAGGAAAAACTCAAATTGAGGTAATGAATTCTGGTGTGGAAATTCCTGTCGAGCAATTAGACCGAATTTTTGATAAGTTCTACCGCATTCCCAGCATCGACTCATGGAAGCAGGGTGGTACTGGGTTAGGACTAGCGCTGGTTAAGAAATTAACAGAGCGGTTAGGAGGCAGAGTTTGGGTTGAGAGTGCCTCTAATCAAACGTGTTTTACGGTTGAACTTTCGACCCACAGTCCGACGGGGTGATAGATGTCATTCGACCATCTATTGTTTTGGCAGTAGAGTTAAGTCAACCAGCTGTTTTTGGATTGCCACGAGTGCAGCCTGAGTGCGATCGCGCACTTCGAGCTTCTTGAGAACTGCATGCACATGTAGCTTGACTGTACCAGAGGTAATAGAGAGTTCTCGGGCAATTTCTTGATTGGTCTTTCCGGCTGCGAGTAGAGTGAGGACCTCTTGTTCGCGTCGCGTCAAAGTTTCAGACAGTGGGGAGACGCTCTGCCGAAGCAAAGCTGTTGAGTCTGAAGCCGTAGATTGATATTCCTGAAAGACTTCTCGAATTTGTGTTGTTCCAGCTTCGTCCCACCAGGAAGCTCCTGCCGCTAGCGATCGCAGGGCTAGAATTAACACCTTTGCTGTCACTCCTTTAAGGCAGTACCCCTGCACCCCCGCACCGATCAGCCGCACAATGAGTGACTTTTGGAATCGAGAAGTGAGAACGAGAATTGGCAAACTGCGATGCTGCTGCTTGATGCGGCGACAAGCTTCCACCCCGCCAATTCCCGGCAAAGTCACATCCAAAATCACCACGTCTGGCTGAAATTGGGTTGTCCACTGCACTGCTGTTTCGCCGTCTGTAGCCTCTGCTACCACTTCTAAATCTGGTTCTTGTTGCAGTCCTAGGCGTAGTCCCATCCGAAATAGTTCGTCATTTTCTACTAACAAAATGCGAAGCGATGTAGTCATAAAGGGCACAGCGGTTAGCTCGGAGCAGGACATGCAGGTACTCGAAAGCCGAACAAGACTCCGTGCGGCGAGCAATTTTCTGCCCAGATTACACCGCCGTGGGCTTTAACAATCTGGCGACTGAGGTAGAGGCCCAAACCTAATCCCATGCCGTGGCGATCGCTTTCCCCTTGATAAAATCTGTTGAAGATATCAGGCAATTCATTCTCAGGAATTGCCATACCGTAGTCAACAATTTTCACCGTATTCTGTGTCGGCTCTGCTTCCAATATAACTTCGACTTTTCCAGCACGCTGGGTATAGTTGACAGCATTCGCCAGTAGATTCGTCAGCACCCGCTCTAGCTGTAGCGCATCTCCACTAGCCCAAATAGACTCAAGGTTATCTTTAATATCAGTATAAATATGTACCCGACGACTGGTGGTCAAGGCACCGAGGTTGGCGATGACTTGCCGGATCAGGTCAACCAAATTGACTGGAGCCGGATTTAATTTTAACCCCTCTGCATCATTTTGATAAACATCCAGCATGGTTTGCAACAGTTGTACCGCTGTGATGTGACTTTGAACCATCACATCTAGCACTTGTCTCTGGGCTGGCAGGATGTCACCAAATCGACCTCGTTGTAGGTACTTAATTGTTTCAACTGCGCCTAACAGCGGGGTTTTCAGGTCACGAGTCAACGTATAAACAAAATCTTCCCGCATGTCGGCTAACCGTGACTGAATTCGTAACATCTCCTTTTGATGCAGGATCACTTGTTCATAGTGTTGGCGGCTGCGATCGCTCAAAACTCCAGTCACAATCAGTGCGATCACAGCGATCAACCGAGTTGCGATTGTTGGAGGGTTAATCGGTTCGCGTCCTGGGAGCCACAAATTTAGAACTATTAAAGCTATGGCGATTAAGGTGACTGGAACCGTTTTAGGTCGATTTAAACGTAAACTAGCCAATAAAACTGCCCCTATATAAAGGTAGCCAAATATGTAAGTTGGGGGGGTAGTATACTCCAGCAGAATGACAACCGCGAACCACCCAATAATCAGCAAATACGTTACCACCTGATTTCTATTTATGTGAGCTTCTGGGCTAGTTGACGTTTGATGTGACACCTTAAACCTCCTTAATTGTTACTTTGTCTTATTAAAAGGGAGCATCCCAGCTTTTCACCCTCATCCCCCAGCCCCTTCTCCCACCGGGGGAGAAGGGGAGCAAGACGCTTCTCAAGTCCCTCTCCCATGGAGGGAGAGGGATTTAGGGTGAGGGTCAAAAGGTTGGGCAAAAAAGTGGGATCCTCGCTACTGCTTACTGCCCTCTTTTCACATACAAGTTCAACCCTAATAAGAGTGCGGCAATGGTTCCAGAAACGCAAA
>CAXUIV010000005.1:0-28556 GCA_964250875.1 uncultured bacterium | reverse complement strand
GCCAGAAAAATCTGCATCTGATCTAGTGTCATTCTTGCCATGTCAGTGCCTCTCGGTGAGTATCAATCGATTTTAACGATTGATTGAACAGGAAGGAACGTTTGCTTCGATTGATGGGGTTGTCTAAGGTTGAATGAGTTACACGATTGAACCCGCAATGAAACTCCTCAAACCATCTATCTACATCAACTCAGCGAGCATGTTGCAACGAGAACTAAACTGGCGAACCTTAATCTTTTTCGGCATCGCGAGCTGCTGTTTAACCGATTGGATTTCTCCTCCAGCCGCATTAACGCTTGGTATTCTGGTTGCCTTGACGCTGGGAAATCCAGTTCCAACCGCAAGTCGATGGGTGGCAAAATACTTGCTTCAAACCTGCGTCGTGTTGCTCGGCTTCGGTATGAACTTGGCGGTAGTGTTACAAGCAGGGAGTCGAGGTTCACTGTTTGCAGCAGCTAGTATTGCTGCAACGTTCTGGCTAGGAGAACAACTGCGACACTGGTTGAAGATTCCCGTTCGGGCATCGGTGTTGATTTCTGCTGGCACGGCTATTTGTGGCGGTTCTGCGATCGCCGCCATGAGTTCCGTAATTAATGCGATTGAAAGCGAGATTTCCGTCGCCATGGGAACGGTGTTTGTGCTGAATGCAATCGCGCTTTATCTGTTTCCGCCGCTGGGTCATGCGCTGCACTTGACGCCAACTCAGTTTGGCACTTGGGCCGGAGTGGCAATCCACGACATTTCTAGCGTTGTGGGTGCAGCATCGCATTTCGGACTCGGTGCGCTGGAGACTGCAACAGCCGTGAAGCTCTCCCGTGCATTGTGGATTATTCCAGTTTCGCTGGTGGCGAGCAGCATGTTGCAAGTTCGTAGGTCCAACCAACAGCAGACACAACATCTAATCCAAGTTCCCTGGTTTATCGGGTTGTTTCTCCTAGCATCGATAGTGCGAACCTTTGTGCCTGCCGTCGCTTTAATCGTTCCTGAAATCACGCGCCTCTCGACCCTTGGACTCACCCTAAGCCTATTCTTGATTGGGGCGGGTTTGTCTCGGCAGACGTTAAGAGCTGTGGGTTGGAAACCAATGGTTCAAGGAATTCTACTGTGGGTGTTCATTAGTGGCAGTTCTCTACTGCTGATTTTACGACTGTTCCATTAATGGGTCGTTGAATAGGTGAAGAGTACTCCCTCAACTGCTAAGACAATCTGTCTTTTGACACTGACTGATTGCACTGACAAAGTTGTAGCCACCGATTTTATAATCGCGAAGTGACGTAGTCATAGAAAGGGAGAAGACTTAGATGTGGGATGAACGCTACAGCCAACCGGGATTCACTTATGGGACAGCTCCCAATGAATTTCTCGTCTCCGTTGCCGATCAAATTCCTCAAGGACGAGTTTTGTGTCTAGCAGAAGGTGAAGGCAGAAATGCCGTGTACTTGGCAGAATTGGAATGTGAAGTTGTTGCGGTTGACAGCTCTGAAGTTGGGCTTTTGAAAGCCGAACAGTTGGCAGTAGAACATAACGTTCATATCAAAACTGTCGTAGCTGATTTGGCAGACTTCGTCATTGAGTCACAATCGTGGGACGCGATCATCTCCATCTTTTGTCATCTGCCATCGGCACTGCGTCAACACGTATATCGCATGGCAGTCGCAGGATTAAAGGAAGGGGGCACGTTTGTTCTAGAAGCCTATACTCCTGAGCAACTACAATTCCAAACTGGAGGACCTTCCAAAACTGATTTGCTAGTGACGCTTCAGGATGTCAAGGCGGAATTGCAAGGATTGGACTTTGTTCTTGCTCAAGAAGTCAAACGGGAGGTGCATGAAGGGGTTTACCACAATGGTCTGAGTGCAGTAGTTCAGATCGTTGGCCTTAAATCACATCTTTGAGAGGAAACCTGAAATGTTATTCCGTCAACTGTTTGATTCAACTTCCAGCACCTATACTTACTTGGTTGCTGACTTGACGACTCAAACTGCCTTGCTAGTTGATCCTGTTTTAGAGCAAGTTGAACGCGATCATCAATTGCTTCAAGAACTGGGATTGAAATTGCGCTACTGCTTAGAGACCCACATCCACGCCGATCACATCACGGGAACGGCGCAGTTGCGGACTGCCACTGGATGCTTGGGAGTAGTCCCCAAAGGAACTTCAGCGGCTTGTGCCGATCAGCAGGTTGCTGATGGTGAACGACTACAGCTGGGTAACGTTGTGGTTGAGGCGATCGCCACCCCTGGACATACGAATCACCATATGGCTTATAAGGTGAATCATGATCGTGTGCTGACGGGCGATGCACTATTGATTCGGGGCTGTGGACGCACTGATTTTCAAGGAGGAGATGCAGGCACATTATTCGATGCTGTAACCCAACGTTTATTCTCCTTATCCGATGAAACCTTGGTCTACCCTGGACATGATTATCGAGGCATGACTGTTTCAACAATCGGTGAAGAGAAGCGATGGAATCCTAGATTTGTCGGGCACAACCGTGACGCATTCATGGCCCTCATGGAAAAAATCGACCTCCCTTATCCGCGAAGGATGATGGAGGCTGTGCCTGCTAATGAACAGTGTGGCGATCGCCACACCGCTATCCATTAATAAACTGAACTAACTTTTTAGGATTCACCATGACTGCACCTAATATCACCCTACGAGAAATTGAGGCTTCAACCCTGAAGCAATGGCTAGACCAACAGCCTGTTTTGTTGATTGATGTCCGAGAACCTGCTGAATATGCTGAAGAACATCTTGCTGAGGCAAAGCCCTTTCCACTCTCTCAGTTTGACCCGACCCAAATAGTCCCAGAACCAGGACAGATGATTGTGCTTTACTGCCGATCGGGAAATCGTTCCGCCCAAGCTGCTCAACGACTCATGGACGCAGGATTAACTAACATTAATCATCTCAAAGGCGGTCTACCTGCTTGGAAAGCAGCAGGTTATCCGACTCAGAGACGACAGAACGCAAAGATCAGTCTGTTCCGGCAAATTCAGATAGTTGCAGGGTCTTTGGTCGTCATCGGAACTGTGTTTGGCGCATTGGTGTCTCCCTGGTTTCTGCTGCTAAGCGGCTTTGTTGGAGCCGGGTTAGTGTTTGCAGGAATCACAAACACCTGCGCCTTGGGAATGCTGCTAGCAAGGTTACCCTACAACCAACAGTAAAGTAGCGCACAGTCTGATTAGAACCTGGAATCTATATCGAAAGCTGCGGCTGGACAAAAATTGGCTGATTAAGCAGATGAAAGAGTTGGTGTGAATTCCGGTAATTATGGCCGCTATTATTCCGGAAACTCTGTCCGGTACTATCAAGACGAAGTTCAGTCAAGACTGCAAATCCTGAAGCTCTCCATCTTGTTAATTACGTCTGACTAGATAGTTTCACACACCTCAATTAGCACAGAACGCAACCAGCGGAGTACTGGATTATGCTGATTGCGTTCATGCCACATGATCTTGATAATCTTTGGCTCAACATCAATAGGCAGCGGTGCTACATGCAGTTTGTCCTTCAGTTCACAATTTCTAACTGTTCGAGAAGCAAGCGTGCCAATAAGATCGGAATGAGCAATCAGTACTGGTGCTACTGCAAACTGAGTAATCGTTAGGGCAACTCGTCGCTTCAGTCCTTTTTCTTCTAACAATCGATCTACAAAGTCTGTTGAATCTCCCGTGAGACTAACCAACAAATGCTTGGCCTGTGCAAACTTCTTCAGCGTAAGTTTCCCTGTTGCTAAAGGATGATTGTAACGCATTACACACTCATACTGATCCGTCAACAACTTATAGGTTCTAAACCGCACTCCAGGATTTGGAAACATCCCAATTGCAATATCAACTCCGCCTTGATCTAAAAGTGCTGGAGCATTGACGTTTGTGTGCGGAATCAGCCGGAGATTGATATTAGGTGCCGACTGCTCCAAGCGCCTCATCATCGGCGGTAGGATCGAGGCTACAGTCGCGGCGGCGATGTAGTCCGTCACAGCAAGCGTAAACGTTATTGCTGAAAGAGCTGGGTCAAAGGGGGGCGGTTGAAGGGTTTGCTCGATCTGAGCCAATGCATCCCGGATGGGTAACCAGATTTCGATTGCTTTTGCTGTTGGACTCACTCCACTTGGCACTTTAATAAACAGTTCATCATCAACCATCCGGCGCAATCGCTTGAGGGCATTGCTGACCGCAGGTTGGGTCATGCTCAGTTGTTCGGCTGCTCGCGTGACGCTGAGTTCTGTCATCACAGCATCAAAAACAATCAGAAGATTGAGATCGATTTGTTTATAATTCACGTTCGTGATAACGATCATTTTGACTCACAATTGGACAATATAACGTGTCAGCCATAAATTCAAGATAGTCAGCTGACCGGAGCGGAGAATAACCGAACTGCGAGAGCGTAGATTTATTCATGAATTGAGGTATCAGATGGCAAAGTCTGTGCAGGATCATTCTGCCTCGTTGCAGAGGACTATTTTGCTGCTGGCAATCACGGGCGGAACGTCTGTGATGAATGTATTTTTTAATCAACCGCTTTTAGCGGACATCGCTGCAAGTTTTCAGGTTTCGGCAAAGGCAGCCAGTTCAATTCCAACCTTTACACAAATCGGTTTTGGCATTGGAGTCATTCTGTTTGTCCCGCTGGGTGATATGGTGCAACGCCATCGGTTGATACCCATGATGCTGGCTTGGATTGCTTGTGGGCTACTAGCAGCAGCAGTTGCTCCTAACCTTACCTGGTTGTCTGTGGCTAGCCTAGGGATTGGTCTGACCACGGTTATTCACCCAATCGTTGTTTCATTTGCTGCCCAAATCATGGCACCACAAGAGCGAGGTAAAGCAGTTGGAACCGTCCTAAGTGGCATTTTCACTGGCATGCTCCTGTCCCGGACAGTCGGCGGAGTTGTTGGTGCTCATTTTGGTTGGCGAAGCGTGTATTGGCTAGCAGCGGGACTGATGATTGTCTTAGCAGTCGTCCTGTCAATGCTACTCCCCAAAAGTCAATCGGCAACAACTTCTTACCCACAACTGATGCGCTCCCTACCGAAGCTTTTCATCGAGCAACCTGTACTGCGCGAGACAGTCATCATCGGAGCGATGCAGTTTGGCGTATTCAACGCCTTCTGGACCACACTTGTATTTTTGCTCTCGACACCACCATATCACTACGGTAGTGAAGTGGCTGGGCTGTTCGGATTAGTCGGGATTGTCGGCGCAACAGCCGCACCAATTGTGGGAAGGCTTGCAGATCGGAAAGGACCGAGGCTGACGGTTGGGCTATCCATTGTGATCATAGCTTTAGCCTATGTCGTATTTTGGTTGCTTGGATATGACCTATGGGGTTTGATTGCCGGAGTGATTTTGTTGGACTTAGGGGTACAGGCTGGATTGGTGTCTAATCAAGCGCGCATTTATACTCTATTGCCGGAAAATTACAACAGTCGTTTAAACACCGTTTATGCACTTTTCTACTACCTAGGTGGAGCACTCGGCTCTTCACTGGGTGCCTATAGCTGGAATATGTGGCATTGGAGAGGCGTTTGCACAGTCGGATTGTCGATGATGATTGTTGCTTTTGCTACTTACTTTGTCGGGCACAAGCGCGACTCGCCACGTCAAAGAGTGAACTAGGAGATAGTCTTTTAGTAGTTAAGCTCATAGCGCGAGATGCCTGCTGCGTCTGCAATGTAGAAGATCGCTTTTCTTTAACTTAGTGCCATTCGGCTAAATCCTCTAGGGTTAGCCCGCTTACTACGAAAAGCTCAGATATGATTGCCTAAATACCCAGAGTTTCTCCATCAATGTCAAGCGCTCAACTCTTAACGATTGGATCTGCCCAAACCAATGTAGTAAAGCAGATTTTTCCGAATCTTCCAATTCTCTCAAGTCATCAAACCGCTTGGAGTGGGCTTCACCTTGAATATCACCAACAACCTGCTCATGAAACACCTGAATTTTATCTCGCACAGCACCTAGTTAGTATTTACGTTGGTCCTCCGGGAACAAAGCTGATGATGAATGGACACTGGCAACGGGAAGGCTACAGACATGGAGACATGATGATTTTTCCAGCCGAGCAATATTTAAGAACGGGATGGGATCACTCTGCTGAATTCATTAAACTCTATCTTGACCCTGCCATGCTCTCCCATAGAGCCGGTGCAGGAGTAGCAACTAAGCACTTTGAGCTCGCACCGCGATTGAAGCTGCAAGATCCACTCATTCATCAAATTGGATTAACGCTTAAGTCAGAACTTGAATCCATTGGTGGAGGCGATCGCCTTTATGTTGAGACAATGATAAATGCACTTTTCGTTCACTTACTACGGCGATACTCAAATCAGGAAGTTGTCATTTACCATGCTCCAAATGGGCTGGCAAACCATAAGTTGAAAGCAGTAATTTCATACATTAATGAATCCCTAGAGCAGGAATTAAGTTTGAATGAACTCGCCGCAGTTGTGCAGATTAGCCCTCATTACTTTGCTGGCTTGTTTAAACGAGCAACGGGAATTTCACCTCATCAATATGTAATGCAATGCCGGATTCAGAGGGCAAAACAGTTGCTTGTAAGGCGAGAGTTAGAAATTGTAGATGTCTGCCAACAAGTCGGCTTTCAAAACCAAAGTCATTTTACAAGGGTGTTTCGCAGATACACAGCAACCACACCCAAGGCTTACAGAAACGCGCTGTAGAATTTTTGGAAGATTAGAACATTTTAGGAAGAATGGGCAAGACATAGCAATGAGTAATCGCTAATGTGTAGCTATCGACGTATCTAATCGAAAAGCAGGAGTAACCGATGAAATTAGCTGGAAAAGTTGCACTGGTGACAGGTGGTAATAGTGGGATTGGATTAGCAACCGCCAAACTATTCAGTCAGGAGGGAGCTAAGGTTGTTATTACTGGACGCGATCCTATTACTCTAAATGAGGCAACTTCAGCGATTGGTGGTGAAGTATTAGCACTTCAAGCCGATGTCGCAAATTTAGAACAAATCGTTCGACTTTACCAAGCGTTGTCAGCAAAGTTTGGCAAAATTGATGTCTTATTTGCAAATGCTGGGATTGGAAGGTTTACATCTCTGGAAGATACGACCGAAGCAATCTATGACGAAGTCTTTTCAATCAACCTGAAAGGGCTTTATTTTACGGTTCAAAAAGCCCTTACCCATCTCAATGACAATGCTGCTATTGTCCTCAACACTTCTTTCATCGGTGGACTCGGTCGTCCTGGCACCAGCGTTGTATCAGCTAGTAAAGCAGCTGTACGATCACTCGCAAGAACGTTTTCGGCGGAGCTTATAGGTCGCGGAATTCGTGTGAATGCCGTCAGTCCGGGTGCGATTACAACGCCTTTTCATGGTAGAACAGGCTTGTCTGAAGAAGCGGTTGCAGCCAGCGCCCAGAAATTCATGGCTCAAATACCGCTGAATCGATTTGGCACTCCCGAAGAGATCGCAAAGGCAGTCTTATTTCTCAGCACCTCAGATTCTGCTTACATTTTGGGCGCTGAAATTGCCGTTGATGGTGGCATCAGCCAACTTTAATTTATTCCAGAATGGCACGCTCGTTAAGCCGAAACAACTGATTTTCGCTTGTCTCAAAGCTTTTAGGGAGTGGGGAGCGCTCGAGGTGGCTACCCTTGAGGTAGGGGATCTTCAGATTTTTCAGCTTCCCTACGTCTATTCTATTCGTTTGAGCGGTCCTTCCTACCGATTACGAACACACAAGCTGGAGTGGGATGAGCCTGCTGTTAAGGAGGGGTAATAGGGGTATTCCGAACGTTACCAGGCACGATTAAGTTGTAGTTGATATGTAGTTAAGCTCACTGGGATTGTCATTAATTCCCAGTGATTTTGATGGCATGTTCATTTTTCTCATTATTCTTTTGGTCATCCTGCTGATGATTTTCAGGCTTTTAAGAGGTGCTAAAAGCGGATAGGGTTGCTGGAATAATAGCGGCCATAATTGCCGGAATTCACAGTTGGGTCTAATTGTTGTTTGGAATACATTGGACAGAGTTATACAAGGACCAAAGCAGCCGCTGTAAAGATTTGGAAGCCTCTCCCATGAACCTTATCGCTAGAGCAGGAGTGACATAACCTCCCCCTCAGATAGGGTAGTAATGGCACCTCAAATTTTGGTACCGCTTGCTCTATCTATAGAGATGCTAAGCACTTTGTTCGCCTCTTCGGATTTGAAGGTGGCATCATCTACTTTGATGATGGGATGGTCGTGGACTGCTATGGTCTAGATTTTGTTTGGCTGACGATGGCACCGTATCTGGTTGCATTGGTTGTGTGGTTGATGAGATGCTAGGCGCTTGTTGCTCCTTTGACCAAGCTTTATGGCATCGGTGGACGGCTTGGAGTCTTTTTCTAGTAGCTCCCCCAGTTGGTCTAGCTGAGGAAATTTGACAGACTTCTCTATTGGAAATACCTGCGTTTGCATAGGCGGCGGAACTGAAAGATGCTAGTGCTACAATCGACACGATGCTGGCAATAGATGTCTTCATGATGAAACTTTCTAACTAATAGATGAAATAGCGAGATTTGCTAATCACAAAAACGAACACATTCTCAACGGTTCAGGATTAGCACTGCTGTCTTGACTAATCAAAGAACCTTAAAAGCCTTTGAGCTTAGTCTGAATTATAGGAAGCAATTGTCAAGAACTTGGAAAGATTAGAATTGAAATTCAAAAACGATTTCTCCACTTGGAACCGCAGTCAATATTGAACGAAGGTTTGCAGCACAGGGTTTGCAGGCGGCTGGGCTCGCACCACTGGTACCCAAATCGATACAAAGAATCAAATAGCTCTACCTAAGGGAGTAAATATAAGTAAATCACAAGATAGAAATATGTATAACCTCCTAGCTTTAGACAAGTCTTTCCTAGTTCTTGACTTTTGCTGTTTAGAGTAAAGTTATAAACCAAGCACTTAATAACTTCAGAAGTAGACAAAAACTCTCGGCAAGCAGTTGGTTATGCGGGCGGAGGTTGTCTGTTGTGTTTCTGATATGTATGAACCGTTGCTAATAATTTGCCCGCAAACCGCGAAGCACAAATGATGACAACGTAGTTAGCACAAAATTTAGGAGATACAAATGCGTAAGCATCATCGTAAGAATCTACTCACATTTGCTAGTTTGGTGGTAACTGCTAGTGTTAGCGCTTGTCTCAGTCTGCCAGTACTAGCGCTGAATAATTCCAACCCTGTTCCGACATCGGTCAATCAGGTGGGCGAGTACGGCGAGGATATTTATGACGCGGCGAAGGCGAATGATTGGAAACAGGCTGCCACCAAACTCGCCGCACTTAAGCAGGCAGCTAACAGACTGGACACAGACATCAAGAGTGAGGACCCAAACGAAGACCGGCTCGACGGCAGCATCGCCACACTCAATCGAGCTGTGCCAGCAAAGCAGCAGTTATCAGCAATGCGCGAAGCTAATCAAGTGACGCTGCTTGCGGCTAAATTAGCTGCGCCGTTTCATCTCCAAGTACCAGTACAAGTAAATCTGCTTGACTATTACGGTCGCCAGTTAGAGGTTGGGGTGATGGCGAAGGACATGAACCAGCTGAGAACGACGGCGAATGACATCTATCACACCTGGAGTGCAATACGTCCGATGGTCGAGTCTCGCGGCGGCTCTGTAGAAGCACAAAAATTCAGCAACTTGGTTGCTAGGGTTAAAGTAGCATCGCCCACTGAATATAGTCGTCTTACCACTGCTGTTCTGGACGAAGTGGACAATCTCGAAAAGGTTTTCGAAAAGTAGTTGGTCGCGTTGGTCTGGCGTGAGTATCTATTGTGTAGCTAACATACTCTCAAACCGCAAGCCTCCTAGTTTCTGCTGTAACGCTTAAACTTGAACATGCTTTTGGCTCGTGAACATTGTCTCTTGGTACTCTGGCTGCTACTGTTCCTGCGATGCATTTTCTATACATTCTGCTTTGAGGACAACCAAGCTCTCCGCCTCGAAAGCAGCACAAGGCTTCATAAACCTTGACACAACTGGTACGGTTCCCTGCTTCAGCTTTGCTATAGCCTCTGCTGCTGGCTGATATTGTCTGATCCAGCTGTTGTCGGCAATGTATTCGGGTTTAAAGGCAGAGCGCTCCAACACCCAAAAAGTTATACCGTATTTGTGAATGAAGTGTTTCACCTGGTTGATATTCGGACTATACTGAGCCTCGATCAGGTCAATAGCTCGTTGATGGAACTGGGTGTAGTACCTTGTGTGGAAGGGTAAAGCATATTCTTTTCCTACTAGAATTGATCTCTTGGCAAAGACTGGAACGTTATCTGTCTCGCCTGCCAAGGATGCAATTAGACTATCTTGCGGTTGCTGCTGTAGAAATTTATACAGCTCTGGCACTCCACCTGATACGTATGGAGTCCTAGGAAAGAATTTTAAAGAACTTGGGTATAGGATTAGTCCTGTTAATACTAGGGTTGTAGTCCCCAGTGCCAAGATCTGTCGTCCCTGGAGGCCAGGTTTGTGTCGATTTGCCCAATCGAAAGCTGCATCCAGCACGATGGCGATCACTAAACCAGTTGAGATGGCGAACACCATCTTAAAGCTATGGTGGGTATAACGACTGGGCCAGTGCAGCTTGAATGCCAGGGCATGGGCAGCAAAAAACATCCCTAAAGATGCCAGCACAATTTGCGGCAGGATGCTAATTCCATTTTTTAAGTGCTTCGTTAGAGGAAACCGAGAGGGCAATAGGATGAAAATTGGCAACACCAGCCCGATTAACAGCTGAGGAGGACTCATCAATGCCAAAGCACCACTGTCTCGGCCATCCAGCCAAAAATTCACAGGATTGAGATAAAAATAGCTGACTCGTCCCCCTGACAGGTATTCTGGCATTGTTCTAGCCATGGTTGCCGTGATGGTTGGCCCGAATTCAGAGGATTTGATGGCGTAAGGCATAATCGTCAGTAGGGCAACGCCCAGACCTGTAGCACAAAACAGATAGTCCCACCGATTTTGGGAGAAGTGTCTCCCCTGCCAATCCCACAGTCGCAGTAGCAGGATGCCTGAGGAAATAAACGGAATCAAGGGATAGAACAGACATTGGAGGGCGATCACTACTAGGCAAGGCCACAATGAACGCCGTAGCAAATAGTACAAGAATGCTAGAAACAGTGGATAAAAAAAATCTCTGGGGCATCCAGAGACCAGGTCGTCATGCATGCAAAGACTTTGATTTAGCAGTAATGTGGCGATAAAACCTGCTAGTGGCACCGGTAATATCTGCATGCAGACGGCAAAACCGTAGCTTGTGGTGACGAGTCCCAGCGCCATTGGCAGAAGTTTACTCAACAGAACTGGATCAATGCCCAAACCAGCCATTAACTTGTAGAGTGCCCCATAACCGATTGGTGTAACGGACTGGAAATAATCAGCGATTAAGTCATGGGGAAATAGCTCTGGGTTCGAGTACCGATGCATCCAAGACAGATACTCTCGTGCATTATCCCCTACAACGTACTCACCATCGAAGGCTCGCCGTAGCGCCATGGTGATGTAAGCAGCTGCAAAGCACAGGCTTAAACCTAACCAGAAAGCCACAGCAATTCTAGAGGTACTGTCTCGGTGTTTCTCCACAACCGGCGCAGTTAGAAATTTATGCAGGGGAGTGACTACCATGACAACATAAATGCTAGAAGCGATGAATGATCAGCAATTCTACCCTGTTGCTGGTTCACTTTCTTGATGCTAGCCAATCTAACTACGTCAAATCATCGTTTATTGTTATGGATATGTTGTCAACTTGACGCCGATGCTAATTTTTCTCGGCGATTTGTCCCCTAACCCTCTAAATTCTTTAGGAAGTTTAGAGGATTAGGGATTTGGTTTAAACATAGAGCAGACCCAGTATAGTGTGATGACTTCTATGGACATTCAAACCCTGCCTCTAGCGCTACAATTTGCTTCTCCAGGGCCAATTCTAGTCAAACTTGGTCCACTGCTCGTTCGCTGGTACGGCCTCTTGATTGCCTCTGGCGTAGCGATTGGAGTCGGCCTCTCCCAGTACTTAGCCAAGCGCCGTGGCGTGAACCCAGATCTGCTCAGTGACTTGACAATTTGGCTAGTCATTGCTGCAATTCCCAGTGCCCGACTTTACTACGTTCTGTTCCAGTGGTCAGAATACAGTCATCATCCCGAGCGGATTTTAGCAATTTGGCAAGGTGGAATTGCGATTCATGGAGCTGTCTTGGGGGGTATTTTAGCGTCTTTGCTCTTTGCTCGACTCAAGCATATTGCTTTCTGGCAATTAGCAGACCTCGTAGCTCCCTCCCTGATTCTAGGTCAGGCTATTGGCCGTTGGGGGAATTTTTTCAACTCAGAAGCCTTTGGTCGCCCCACTGAACTACCCTGGAAACTATTTATCCCGCTCGACCGCCGTCCTCCTGGGTACGAAAAGTTTGCCTACTTTCATCCCACTTTTCTCTATGAGTCCCTCTGGGATGTAATGGTCTTTGGACTACTGATGGCCTTATTCTTTCGCGACCTGAAAGCGAGACCACGCTTGAAGCTGGGCACAATATTTCTGGTTTACCTAGTCATATATAGCTTAGGTCGATTTTGGATTGAGGGATTACGTACTGACAGCCTAATGCTCGGTCCTTTACGAATTGCTCAAGTAGTGAGTTTAGTGGGGATTACCTTAGGATTGGCCGGCTTAACCTGGCTTTACCTTCTCCAGCGTTCTCTTCCAGACGTGGTTTCACCAAGCAGCTTGGATGCTGACTCACATCTACCTCCTCACTCCAACAACATTCAATGAGAAGCTAGGACTCTTTTCTCAAAGTCCGACAAAGTCGTGTGTAGTGATAAGTTTTCTCGATCGAACTTTGTCCCTCTAAATCCAAGACCGAGACCACAGTCTGAGGCGCAACGCTTCTGGCGAAAGAGGCAGTCCTAAATAAATGGGCATCCAGAAGACAAAAGCTAGCAGGATGAGAAAGATAACGGTGACGCCTAACACCCTGAAGAACCTCAGGTAACTGTGCAGCCACCGATCGACTAGATAGGCGAGTGCTAACCCGGCAAACACAGAAGCACCCATGTAATGGTATAGAAATGTACAGCGAGTTACCATCAACCAGGGTAACAAATTAGCAAGCCAATTAAGTACCAGATAAAGGGCAATCCAAATATCGGCGCTTTGGAGTTCGATCCCTAATGTAGAAACGCTCCAACGTTGAGATGGACTAACGAAAGACCAAATTTGCCGTGCTAGCAACCACAGCAGTAGCAAGATGGCAGCTGTGGAGAACCACCATAGCGCTGGGTTGCCAATTGCATGAACATCGTAAATAACTTTCCCTGCACCAGCAGGTAGAGGCGGTCCCATGACAGGGAGCGATTCAGCGACATTGCGAGCCGTCTGATAGAAGTACACTACTGGTCGAAGCATCAAAGGCCAGGTGTACCAGTGAGAGCAGTAAGGATGCACCTTTGGGCCATCGCCAACCCGCTCGTGGTATGCCAAAATCTGCTTTTGCACTCCCCACAAGTCAAACTCTGGGTTGAGCTGTAGGTGAGGAATCCATTCGAGGCAGTAGAAGAAGAAGGGGATAATCCCTAAATAGAACAGAACGTGCAAAACTTTTAGCTGGATGAAGCTTTGTAAAGGGGTCTGATTGAGAGTGCCTCTTTCACGCGGCATTGAGTCTGAGTATCGACGAAGGGACTGAACCCACTGCATCACCCAAGCTGTCAGCCAAATCAGATAAGCTCCCAGTAAAAAACCTAAGCCGTTCCACTTGATGGAGACTGAAGCACCAAACCCGAGACCAGCAAGAGCTAACCAGAACCAACGTCGCCTCCCCTGTTGCCTTAATCCCAGCAACAGAAACAACTGCCCCAGTAGCCCAAAGAGGACCAAATAGACGTTGTTCAATGCATAGCGAGACTCCACCAAGAACAAACCATCAGCCGCCGCAAATAGAGCAGCAATGAAAGCATAGCTGTGACGGTGACTTAACTGGTAGGCGATTCCTGCCACAATTAGCGGAATGAAGGAGCCAGTTAGGGCATTCAACCACCGATAACTCCAAGTAGAATGGATGGAACCAGTGAAGCCATTTACGGCGTCTTGCCCAAAGGGCAGACGACTGCCAAGCCACATGCCAATGGCGATCAGGTATTTACTTAGAGGTGGATGACCATCAAAAAATGGGGTATGGGTGAGATAGTTGTTAGCAAACTTGGCGTAGTAAACCTCATCGAATACCAGAGTATTGAACCGGCCTAATCCCCAAAAACGGAGACTGACGGAGATTAAAAATATACCAGCCATCCCCATCCAGAACCACGGCGTTGGCTGGGTAGAAAGCTTTGTTAACCGGAATATAGAATCACGTTTCATAGCTCACAGGGTCTCTCACTCTTGCACAAACTTTTTATTGATTAATGAAAATGCTCTCCTGCCGTGTACTACACAAGAGAGCATTAAATGGTAAGAGGAGCAAATTTAGTATTTGCCTGGTTCAGAGTACCAAGTATGTGTGTAGGCTGAGTGACAATCAGATGACGATCCTGCGACCGCCCTTCTTTTCTGTCGCCTTGCAGGATATCTTAGGTCAATGTTACGGCTTAATCAGGAGACGCTCCAGTTTTCGGTAACTATACAAGAGTTTTTAGTACTTTAAATATGAATTAATTATCAACATCAGATCCCAGCTCAGGTAAAGCCGAAGCTATAGTTGAAAGAGCAGATATTAGTGCAACTGTCTGTCTTGGCAAATAAATTTGTAGCTGAAAACGCTGCTCCTCCGCTTACGCCCCCAACTACCGAGCCAAGTATCAAGACGACTTCCTACCGATTTGCTAAAATGCTCGGCTCTTCTGGGTATGCGGTGATAAGTCAAACTTATGTACAATAGCTAGAGGGTTTCAGAGACTAACTTCAAGAGAAATGTATTGGGTGTTACACTTTCTAACCAAGAAGCCAGAAGAGCCAAATGCTCGTTCTATATACGTCTTCAACATGATAAATTAGCAGCAAGCTAACGTCTGCTAATTTAAGTGGCATGATTTTGGTCGCATCTCGGCTTAAACCTCTATACCCCTAATTTGTCTGTATCGAAACACTACACGTCAAAATGTGCGAGCTGATGTGAGGGGTGATATCTCCTTTGACTAGTGAACATTGCTGCAATGGTCTCACTGGTAATCAGCGGTGAATAAAGGAGTCCATTATAAGACAATTACGTTGACTTTAAAATCAATGCCCTGGTATCAGCATTGGAGGTTAGTCTTGAAACTGCGTCCACTCAGCATCTTTTTGGCTTGCGTCGTCACAGCCTGTACGGTTTGCATTATGACAAACCGTGTTAGAGCAACAAACTATCCAGTCGCACAGACTTCTATTTCTGAACACTCTTCAACAACAAGCCCAAACGGAATTAAGCGCACCGAACTCGAGCGGAGACAAATCGCCGGAACAGAACAGGAGATGCAATTGTATTTGATTGTCTATCCGCCTGGAGTTGCTGCGCCTGTTCATCATCATCCAACAATAGGAATGGGATATGTTTTGACAGGAACGGTCGAATCCGCGTTCGGAAGTGACGACCCCAAAATTTATCACGTCGGACAGAGTTTTCAAGATAAAGCCATCACCCCGCACACCATCTTCCGTAACGTGGACAAGCACAAGCCATTGAAGTTTTTGATCTACTACACTGTGAAAAAGGGACAGCCAGTTGTTGAAACACCGTAAACCCCATTTTGCCATAAAGAGCCAATGAAGAAAGTCGAAGTCATCCTACAGATCTATGAAACAGCGAGAGTGGGCACAATTTTGGCAAGAGCCTGATCTACTAGGAATCGAGATTCTTCATGCGCACTACTTCACTCACTCGTTTGCACGCCATTCCCATAGCGAGTTTGTTATCAGCCTCATTGAATGTGGTGCTGGCTCATTTTGGTATAAAGGATCGGTTCATCCCTCGCCTCCTGGCCATATCGTAATTCTTAACCCAGATGAACCTCACACAGGACAAGCATCAAGAGATATGGGATGGAAGTATAAAGCACTTTATGTTGCTCCAGAAGTTATGGAAGGGATAGCACAAGACATAGCAGATAAAACCTGGAAAACGAGTTGCTTCCCAGAGCCAATTGTGTTCGATCGACAGATCATTCAGTTGATGCGAGAATTACATCAACTACTGGGAAAAACTCACTCTCGGATAGAAGCTGAGTCTCTTCTGCTCTCCGTCTTAACTAAGTTGCTTAACCGTCATGCCTCTAACTCCCCAGAAGTAAAACGATACAAGCAAGAGCGTTGGGCAGTGAGACAGGTGCGGGAGTATATCGAAAGTCATTATGCAGATAATCTATCACTTCAGCAGCTTGCAGAACTTGTCGATCTAAACCATTTTCACCTAACGGAGGCGTTTCGTAAAGAGGTTGGGCTACCACCCCACGCTTATCTCAATCAGGTGCGTGTTCATCGGGCTAAGCAGTTGATCTTAGCAGGAGAATCAATTGCCCAAGTTGCTTACGCTACCGGATTTGTAGACCAGAGTCATCTCACTCGACGCTTCAAACAGGTGACCGGCTGCACTCCTGGGCGAGTGTTCAGACATCAGTAGTAGACCTCAAGAACGTACAAGACTTGGTACTTGGCATCTTATACGCTAAGTGACTTATGTCTGCTCACGATTTCTTTTCTCATTGAGTTCTATGAATCAACTACCTCGTTTGGTCATTGTGGTTTTCCTAATGTTGGGCTGCATCGCCTCTGCGCTACTTCCAACAACGCAATCAGCATTAACTACACCAAATTCAACGATTAAAGCTTCAGTTCGCGTGGGTACCGCAGAGAATATCAGTTTTGGGCGACACTTCCGAGAACTAGGGATTGAGGGTTCAATCATAATTTATGATTTGAACAATGCTCGTGTCTTTCAACACAATCCACAACGAAACACAACGGCTTTTTTACCTGCATCAACATTTAAGATTCTGAATTCCCTGATTGCGCTGGAAACTGGGGTTATTTCAGATGAAATTGCCATTCTCACTTGGGACGGAATTCAAAGAAAGCTTCCTGAATGGAATCGAGACTTAAATATGAGAGAGGCAATAAAGCTTTCTGCCTACTGGTTTTATCAAGTTTTAGCCCGTCGAGTGGGACACGACCGGATGCAAAAATGGGTGACTCAAGTAGGATACGGTAATCAGAAAATTGGTAGTAAAGACGATCTTGATAAATTCTGGTTGGAGGGAGAGCTACGAATCACACCTCAAGAGCAAATTCAGTTTCTCCATCGTCTCTACAATAGCGACTTGCCTTTCTCCAAGCGATCGCTCTCGATTGTCAAAGACATCATGATTGTGGAGCAAACGCCAGACTACACAATTCGGGGCAAAACAGGTTGGGTTGGGTTTGTAGGCGACATAACGCCGCAGGTCGGATGGTACGTCGGTTACTTGGAGAGAGGAGAGAATGTTTACTTTTTTGCCACTAACATTGACATTCATAACCCGAAGGATTCATCTGCCCGAATGAAGTTAACACGTCGTTGTTTCAAGGACTTAGGATTGTTGTAGGCTTATCTCTCTGAATTGTCAGGGTTATGAGCAAATGAGCTAACAATCTGCGTGCATCGGATCGACGGAAGCTCCTTGTACTAAGCTTGTAGTTATCTACAATCGGTGACGCTCGCCGTTATGCCGCTTGAGTCGTCGGCTGAGGCAGTACTTGGCCCAAAGGTAGCGAGGCTCGTAATAGCCGCCATGCAATGACTGAGAACCTTATCCATTAAGGCTTTCAAGCATCAAACCTCAATGAAAACTACCCCCGAACGTTGCAATTATATTCTTTCTAGAAGCTCTACGGAAGGGGGTTTCGCAGAATGAGTGGCGGCTCGTTACAGGATCGCTACCTTTAACCAAGTGTGTTACGATGGCAGCCTTCGCGCACCTTTGGCTCAAACCCTCGCGCAATGGCAAAGTATCTAGAGTGTCTAGAGGTTGAGTAATTCACGGGGGAGGAAACTTGTCTCTCAGCCTACAAATATCTCTGGAATCGTTTCATCAAGACCCCATAAGGCTATATATCAGTACCGACAGTACGACTAGAGTTACGACTACGTAAGTGTAGTCGCGCTGCTGAGCAAAGGCAAATGCAGAGAAGACAACCCGTGCTATCGGGGTGGCAATGAGCAGCAGCAACCCGAGCTGAATCAGACCGCGTCGGCGCAGTGATCGCGCATCTGTCAAGATTCCAGGCAGAGTCCGCAGGTCTGTTGGTTCTCCACGGAAGACTCGATAATTAGGAGCATCGGCACCGTAGCGAATAAGATACAGTACCCCTCCTACTACCACCACCCCCGCAGCTAGAATGACTCCAGTTCTTAAGAGATTGCCGATGATTTGCTCTACCTGCTCGTCAGTCCACGGACGTCTAGATCTGCTCATTTCAAAGCCTGCCAGTGATGCCGTTATAAATCATCTCCAGGGCTAGCACTAAGATGACCGCGCTAAAGACGCGGCGCAACAGTTGAGTGTTGGCGTTGACTAATGTCCGCGCTCCTATAAGCGAACCCAGCAGAACTCCCAGCATGACTGGCATCGCCAGTCCAGGATCGATATAGCCACGGCTCAGATAGACCCCAGCACCAGCAGCGGCAGTGACGCCAATCATAAAGTTACTAGTGGTTGTGGAAACCTTGAACGGCAAGTGCATTGCCTGGTCCATCGCCAGGACCTTGACTGCTCCTGAACCAATACCAAGTAAGCCCGAAAGGATCCCAGCTAGAAACATGAGACCGAATCCAGCGGGGATGCCATGAACGTGATAAGCTTGCGGTCCTTGAGGAGTCGGATAGCTGCTGTCTAGCCTTAGACGAGTGGCTAATGGATCGGGCCGATTGTCAAGATGTTCTAGTCGCGGTCTGTTGGACATGTACGCTGAGTAGAGTAAAACAAATCCAAAGACGACTGCGATCACACCAGTGGCTAGCTTAGCTGTCAGAAAAGCTCCAAGCAGTGCCCCAAATGTGGTGGCAACTTCAAGGAACATTCCAATTCTGATATTGCTGTAGCCCTCTTTGACATAGGCGGCAGCAGCACCTGAAGAGGTAGCAATCACTGAGATCAGTGACGTGCCGATCGCATAGCGAATATCGACTCCAAAAACTAGGGTTAAGAGGGGGACAATCACCACACCGCCACCTAGCCCAGTTAAAGATCCTAAAAAACCTGCCAGTAGTGAGCCTAGCCAGAGAAATAAGGTAAATTCGAGAATATTTAGGTGCTGCATTCTCGCTTTTGAGTCAGGCTTGTAATGATTCAATCATTTAAGCTGGACAAAGACAGACTTCTTACAAAAGGCAGTATGCAGGCAGATCCTACCACCTAACGTATACTAAGAGAGCAGTTTTTTAAGCCAGTGGGCAAATGGCTCTTGTGGTCTAACTTTGCTACCAAACATTGAAAGGAGTAGTGGCACACCACCGACTTTAGCAATCATCAAGAGATGGGCAGTGAAGAGCATCACCAGCGCTACCCAGGAGACTAGATGGAGACTGTACCACGGGTCAGACAAGATGCCTCTGAGAAGCCCGTTGTGAAGGGTGAATTGACCCGATATCAGAGCAACTCCTGCTGCGATTAAAATTCCCGTGTTGACCAAGCGGTGCAAGGTGTACCACCAAATGGGTGTACCGATGTGAGCTAGTCGGTTGAGTGAATCGGACTGTACCAGGCGACGGCGACCGGACCACAAGCTGTACACGGCAAAGGCTGGCATGAAAAAGTAGAAGATATTTCCGAGCGTAAGATGAAAGTAGTAGAAATTTTGGTTGGCACTGGGTAGTGAGAGTTGACCAAACCGCCTGTCCCAGGTGTTATAGATCCAAAAACCTGTTAATGCTCCTGCTAAGGCAAGGATTGCATGAATCCCATGAAGGAATCGAAGAAGTAGAG
The DNA here is from genome assembly GCA_964250875.1 of uncultured bacterium. GTDB lineage: Bacteria > Cyanobacteriota > Cyanobacteriia > Cyanobacteriales > Chroococcidiopsidaceae > CAXUIV01. The sequence goes on along the minus strand of CAXUIV010000005.1, from coordinate 8,588 downwards.
GCTGGTAGGGTTGACAAGGCATAACAAGCAGTCCTCCTAATCGACAGTATTGTGACGTTCTCTAAGCTTCAAAAGAATTCCTGCATGGACTTCACGGGTAATCGGGTAAAAATAAGCTAGTACCAGACTACCGATCAGCACTAGTGCCGGAACGGGACCAAATTCCAGCCGCACAACTAAAAGTGCTGCTTCAGGCTGAGTTGGCGCAGGCTGTCCGGCAGATGTAGGCACAAAGCCTGCCCAGTCAAGTGATTTCCCTACCCAAAACAAAGCGATCGCTACACCAATCTTCTGAAACTGCATGGTGAGACCATAGAAAATGCCCTCCCGACGTTGCCCACTTTGGAGTTCGTCAAGGTCAATGACGTCAGGCAGCATCGACCAGGGAACTAAGAGTGCTGCCGAACTGCCCACTCCTGCCAGCACTGCCAGTCCATACATCCATCCCACTTGTCCTGGCTGTAGAAAGGCAATTCCCAAAAGAGCCACAATCCATAGAGGAATTCCCATGAAGTAAATTGCCCGTTTACCCACCCAGTGTCTTGCAGCGTTCCAGACAAGCATCATCAACATTGCTGTCACTTGGACGGCGATCGCCACCTGGGTAAAATCTTGCTCTCTCAGCCGCATGAGGTTAACAATCGCATAGGGCAGGAGGGCAGCCGTTACCTGCATGGCCACCCAAGAGCAGAGATAGATGCCTATCACATAAAGAAACGGGCGATTCTTGAAGATGAGGCCCAGCTGAAACCACCAGGAGACAGCACTGGCACTGGGACGAGACGGTACTGTTGCCGCCGTGCGAGTTCCCCAAACGCACAGGTAGATACACAAAACAGCAAGAACGGCACAAACGCTCCCTAGTGTGAAATATTTCTTACTAGGACTCGCGACCGAGAAGATGGCTTGGGCCAGAACTAGGGCGAAGATACTGGCACCAAGGGAGGCAGCTGACTGAAAACTAATCAGGCTAATTCGTTCTCCGTAGTTTGGCGTCAACTCTGCCGCTAGTGCGGAGTGGGGAAGAGCAACCGCCGCGAACGCTGTATTAAATAAAAAGATGACCGCTGCGTAGTACCAGAAGAGAGCGGTTTGATTCCAATTGGGGTTATGGCTATGAGGGACAAGCCAAGAGAGCAGGAAGAAAATGCCGAAGGGAATGGCACCTAAGAGCATCCAGGATCGCCGTCGTCCCCAGCGCGAACGAGTGCGATCACTCATCCAGCCAATGATCGGGTGATTGATGACATCCCAGATGTTGCCAAGCAGGAGGACGGTACCGGCTAAAGAGGCATTGAGACCGGCGGCATTCGTGAGAAAAAACAGAAAGAAAAAATTTTGAATCGTGGCTGTTGTAGATCTTGCAACTTCTCCAGCTCCATAAGCCAGTTTGGTACTGAACTTTAGCTGTTCGGACTGTGGTGTAGCAGTTGCCGCAGGAAATGGCTCGTTCATTTTTATCACCCGTTACTTCAGTAGCTAGCGGCAACGATGCGTCACACAATGCGTCACACAGAGCAATCATTTAGGTTTGTGCGCTTCTACGCAAACAGCTGGGAATGGATAGGCGCTGCGTCTTTGGGTTCGCACATTTTCAAAATTCACTGCTGTAGCCGCCTGCACTGCTCGCTCGACCACGGTTGCGCCCAGACCTGCACCGGCAAAATCCAGTTGAGAATGCGCGTCTTGCACTCGGATAACGATCAGCAGCCTACCGCCGGGTTTCAGCAAGTAAAAGATTTTCTCCAGGTCGCGTTCTGGCTGCGTCCAGAACTGGAATGAATTCACTGCAAAGACCCGATCAAAGGTGGTGTTCGGGTAGGGGATGTTCCAGATTATTCCGTGGTGAAGTTTAACAAGACCTCGATCAATTGAATGGGCGTTGCGGCGGCTTGCCTGAACTACCATCGTCTGCGAATGGTCAACTCCTGCAATCAACCCGGTGTTAATTTGACGGGCGAGACGAGCGATCGCGTCTCCTGGACCGAAACCAATTTCGAGGATGCGATCATTCGGTTGGGGAGCTAGCACCTCAACAGCTGCCTGATTCATGCCAGCGTTCAGGCAACGCATCGTCCATCCTGTCAGAGGTCCCAACATACCTTTTGGGTGTTCTACCTGCTCGAATCGACGCTCAGACTTTTCCGGCCTCTCGGTCTCAATCTGCATTGACGTACTTCTCCACGCCCTAAGTCTTTTGACAACTAATATGTCATCATGAAAACTTAGTTGTCAACACTGCCAATAAAAAGATGGCAACTAAACTGTCAATAGATAGAAAATGGAAACTGGTCTCAATTAGGGGAGGTTCAGCCCCTAGCATTTTGAAAGGCGTATGACGTTAGGAAAGACATCCTCAGCAGCGAATATGTCAGACGGAAGAGCAGGAACACAGCCCTCGACTGACAGCAAGTTTGCTGCTCTGAGCGAACTGCTTTCGCACGACAACAAGCTTGCTGCCCTGAGTGAACTGGTTACAGTTGTGTCGCTCCTCCATTTCCGGGTCTCAGTCACTGCTCAAGAACTGCATCAGAAGGGCGAGTTTAGTGGCGGTCGGCGGGCCATCTTGAGCAATCTCAAGTTTGATGGTCCGGCAACTGTTCCTCACCTGGCTCGAATCCGACCTGTTTCACGCCAGTTCATCCAAAAGCTGGCAAACGAAATGGCGGCGGAGGGACTGGTGGAGTTTATCAAAAATCCGGAGCATAAGCGCTCAAAGCTTTTGCGCATCACCGCAATGGGTGAACGTTTGTTGGCTAATATGCTAGAGCGGGAAGCAAAAGTCGGCATCTGGTTAGCGCGTGACCTAGATGAGTCCGAGCTTCAAACCGCCGCCCGCATCGTTCGGAACCTGCGAGACAAGCTGGTTCACAGTGCGGAATGGCTGGCTGAAGTTAACCACAACCAAGAATACGGCAGCTCATAACTATAAAGCAGTCCAGTTAACGACTTGGCTGGACCAGCCAGTACAAAACCAGGAATTGGTTAGTGAGTTACGTAAATCACCTGAGGCGATCGCCCCCGTAGCACTGGGGTGTCTGAATTGGGACTGGCAATCACCTCTATCAACCTTCAGGCACATCAGGCAACTTGCTGCAAACTGATGGCTGTGTTGGTAAGTACCTGGTTTGGGTATTGGCTCTTACCCTGGCTTTGCTAGCAGCTCGGATACGGTAACAAACCGATAGCCGCGCTTTCTAAGACCGTCAATGATCTGGGGTAAAGCTTTCACTGTCTGCAAGCGATTGCCACCACCATCATGCATGAGGACAATTCCACCTGCTCTCGCCTCTCTCAGCACATTGTTGACCAACCGAGATACAGCAGGACGGCGATAGTCTACAGAGTCGTCCGACCACATCACCACATCGTAATTGTGGTGTTCTGCATAGTCAGCTACTCCGTTAGTCAGGATGCCGCCTGGTGGACGAAATAGAGACGTCTTGACTCCTGTCGTTTTGTAAAGCAGTGCCTCTGTCGAGTTAATCTCGTTCGCTGCCGTATCCGGGTCCATCCTCCGGTACCAGTGGTGCCAGGTGTGGTTGCCGATCTCGTGACCATCAGCTACTATCAGCTTGGCAAGCTGGGGATACCTTTGCACCATTTCCCCAACGCAGAAGAAAGTAGCCTTGACGTTTTGCTGCTTTAGGATTTCTAGCACTTGCTGTGTTGTTTGAGGCCAGGGACCGTCATCAAAGGTTAGCGCGATCTCTTGGTCCGGGTTACTGGGTCTCACCTGCGAGCCTGTTTTTGGAGGTAGTTGAGGCACGCTAAAGATTGGGTTTGCTTTGGCAGCGGTATTTCCATTGACCTGCTTTGCTTCCATTAAGGCTAAGGCCGAAGGCTGAATAGCTAACGCTTTGACACTGAGCGGCGCTGAAGCTGTTATGTTTGGAGATGGAGTGATGGCGTAATCAGGTGTTTGCACAGCAGGCGCGAAGCTTGTTGGGGTGATGGGTAGGTCTGAGTGTAGTTCCTTCTCTTTGCCTCCACCTGTAAACGTCCCCACCTGCCGACCAAGCGTAGCAATTTTCTTTTCCTCCAGAGGCTGTGTGTGCGCCTCTGTGTCTTTGGTTGGCATCTGATAATCTGAACAGCGCAGAGGCCATAGCAGCCCAGGGCCGAAACTACACAAGGCAGCAACCAATGCGATACGTACTATTCGCTTCCCAGACAACAATTTACAGTTCACAACGTTGAAAATCCTCTCACTACCAAGTCAGTAAGTTACTCTGAAAGGTGATACTTCTCCAGTCAACTGGCAAGTGAATTACTCAAAAGTCTGCACTGGGAAAAATTTTGCAGCTTTTTAATTGACGAAGAGTTTTTGATTAAGAGCCTTTTCTTGCCAATGAATTTCTTGCTGCCAGGTCATTGTCTTGACATTAACACCAGTGTCAAGGTTTAGAGTTAAGGTGTGTCTTCCTGTTCAGGCTCTTCCTAACTTACAGCTGTCTAAACACTGGATATTCTATGGTTACCTCCTTGCAATCAGCAGCTTCTACCTCTGCCATCCCCAGTATAGGTGGCTCAATGCAGCAATACTTGTGGCACTATCAAGGGCAGCAATTTCCGGTGGTGTATGAAACCCTAGGGCGGGGTGCGCCCCTCTTGTTACTGCCAGCCTTTAGTACAGTTTCCAGTCGGGCAGAAATGCGGGAATTGGCAGAACAATTAGCTCGCCAGTTTCAGGTGTTTGCCTTAGACTGGCTCGGCTTTGGTCAATCTGCTCATCCGGCTTTGCACTACCAGCCAGCGCTGTACCATCAGTTGCTGGCAGATTTTGTCAAGGCAACGTTCGCTTGCCCAATCTCTGTCATTGCTGCGGGTCATGCTGCTGGATACGTCCTGCAACTAGCACAGCAACAGCATACCGTCTGTTCACGGATTGTTCTGGTAGCTCCAACCTGGCGCGGTCCTCTACCAACGATGGGGGTTCCCCCCTCGTTAGCAACAGCAGTTCGGCAGGTGGTGCGATTGCCGTTGGTGGGTCAAATGCTTTACTACCTCAATACTCGCCCATCCTTTTTAAGCCTGATGTATCGTCGCCATGTCTTTGTCGATGCCGCCAAAGTGACCCCAGCGTTTATGGAAGAGAAGTACCAGAGTACCCAACAACCGGGAGCGCGGTTTGCGCCTGCGGCCTTTGTGACTGGAGCATTAGATCCAGTCAACAACCGGGCTGATTTTCTTGCCCAGGTTGAGTCAATTTCCGTGCCACTGATGGTAATCCTTGGCGAGCAAGCGCCGCCGAGGTCGAAGGCTGAGATGGAGGTTTTAACTGATGTGCCGGGAGTTGAGACTCGCAAGCTGACTGGTTCGTTAGGAATGCATGAGGAGTATGGCAGAGCCTTGGCTGAGGTAGTTTTAGATTTTTTAGTTCCTGCTGATTGAAACAGAATTAACGTGTAAGCACCTGAAACAATAGCAATACCCAGCCATCCCAAAGCCGAACCTGCCAAGAAATAATACGCCTCAATTTCAATGCAGAGTGAGAAAAACAATACCGCACTCTTGAAGGCCAGAGGGCAGCAGTTCAGACGCAGAAGTTCGATAACCTCGTTTTAAGGCGATGAAGTTACTCAGTGAGTACGGTCGTCCCGCCACTCCTGTGCTAGGCAAAGTGGACAATCTCGAAAAAGTATTCGTACTTTAAAAAGACTGGAAAACGCACCTAACTCCCGGTCATCTGTTGCTTGATCGCTCTGTCTGACTCAGACAAGTTGAGCTAACCGCTCAATGCGGGTAAGATCGTAGTAGAGACAAAGGGAAACATCAGCAGTTGGGTGGTGCTGTCCTCATTGATTGTGGGGTTATTTATGAAGTTAATTGGTATCTAACTACTGCACTATGAGGAATCCCAACACGGTAGCATACGTTCAATCTGCTTGAGACATAAGTAGCCGCTCTCAAGGAGAGCAATCGCCATGAGAATTTTGTTAGTAGAGGATGACGGGCGCATTGCTAACGCCTTGGCAGAAGCTCTCACCGACCAGCATTATGTCGTTGATGTTGCTGTAGACGGCCAGGTAGCGTGGAATTTTGTGGAAGCTTTTCCCTACGACTTAATTTTGTTAGACCTGATGCTGCCAAAAGTAGATGGTGTCAGTCTTTGCCAACAGCTACGTTGCAACGGTTATTCTATACCTATTTTAATGTTGACTGCCAAAGACACCAGCACCGATAAAGTTTTGGGACTGGATGCAGGGGCAGATGATTACGTCGTCAAACCCTTTGATCTGAAAGAGCTAATGGCTCGCATACGTGCTTTACTGCGTCGGGGGAATTCCACGTTGCTGCCTGTCCTGGAGTGGAACAGTTTGCGCTTAAACTCCAGTACCTGTGCGGTCACTTACCAAGGACAGCCGATGCATCTAACTCCAAAGGAGTATCGAATATTGGAGTTATTCTTGCGAAACAGCCACCAAGCATTCAGCCGCAGCGAAATTCTCAAACATCTTTGGTCATTTGAGGAGCCACCAGGGGAGGAAACAGTTAAGGTTCACATCAGGAGTCTACGGCAAAAATTGAAATCGTTGGGGGCGGCTGACTTTATTGAGACGGTCTATGGCTTAGGTTATCGGCTCAAACAAACTTTCTAAACCGATGTTTCGGACTCTACACTTGCGGCTTTTATTTTCCTACCTGAGTGTGATGGCGACGATTCTTGGAACATCCACTCTGGCAGTGTACAAGTTCTTTTCATACAGTGTTTATTATCAACTAGATAGCGAACTAGCAATATTGGCAAGTGCAGCAGCTCATAGCTTACCCTCGATTGAAGCCGATCGTGCGGCCATTCACAGTAGGCTGCCCCGAAACTTTGATAACGATGGCGACCTTGACATTCCGTGGCAGAACCTACGGAAAAGCGACCAAAGTGTGGAATGGTTTGATGCAGAACGTCACCTCCTAGGTAAAGCTGGTAGGCAATTACCAGAAGGTCCACTGGTACCCAAGATACACGCATTTCAGCAGGGTAAAATTCGTACTCTAGTCATTTCAGTATACGCGCCTGTAGCGGTTACAGCTAGGCAACAAATCCAAGGCTATATTCGCGTCAGCCAATCAACTCTGACCTTGGATACAGAACTCGGCAGACTCCGCTGGGGATTAGGTCTGGGAGGAGTTATTGCTCTGTTGCTGACTGGGATTGGCGGATTGTGGCTGACGCGGCAATCTTTAAAGCCAGTTAAGCAGAGTTTTCAGCAATTAAAACAGTTCACTCAGCAGTTAAAGCAGTTTACAGCGGATGCCTCCCATGAGCTACGTAGTCCCCTAACGGCAATTAAAACCTCGGTTCAGGTGATGATGAATCACCCAGAACGGATTCATCCTGCGGACGTTGAGAAATTGAATGCAATTGCTAGTGCTACTAACCAGATGGCCCATTTGGTAGAAGACTTACTGTTACTAGCCAGAACCGATGCGACAGATACAACCCCAATACCTCAATGGGTAGCGATTCCTCTAGACGAAGTACTGGAAGACTTGGTTGACTTCTTGTCACCTCAAGCAGAGGCCAAGGGAATTACTCTCAGGTCACACCTGAAAAGTGGAGTGGCTGTTAAAGGTGATGCGACTAGAGTACGACGTTTATTTTCTGGTCTGCTGGAGAATGCCCTGCAATACACACTCTTTGGAGGAACTGTAACTGTATCACTAACCCACCTCGGACGGTCAGTTTTTGTCAATGTTGAGGATACTGGCATTGGCATTGCACCAGAACACATCCCGTTGGTTTTTGACCGCTTCTGGAGGGCAGATCGAGCGCGGTCGCACCGAGAGGGAGGTTTGGGATTGGGATTAGCGATCGCTCAAGCAATTGCCCGCTCTCATGGGGGAGAAATCACTGTCAGCAGCCAAGTCGGAGTTGGTAGCTGCTTTCAGGTGCGTCTGCCAGTGATTTCTTAGTTATTTTCTCATTCCACATCTTTTGGAAATTCACTCGAATTCTTTCCAAGTTCTTTACCTGGCAAGCTTTAGCGTTGGAATACACGAACTTAAGTATCCGATAGGGTGACTCACCGCCAGGGCTACGTCTCAAAGAGTGGGGTTGATATGTCCTGCAAGGTTTAATATGAAGACAAAGTGGAATAGGCAGGTTGGGTTTCGCTTCACTCAATCCAACCAATGCCTAGTGTATTACGTTTTGTTACCTCAATCCAACCTCCAATTCTGTGCAGCTTCCTATAGAACTAGCGTAAGTAAAACTTCTTAACTCTAGACAAATCTTTCCGAGTTCTTGACTTTTAATGTTTAGAATGAACATATAAACCAAACGGTTAATGAGTTTGTTGACCGTTCTTTTGGCAAATGGCAAACGGTTGCAGTAGGAAATCAGTTTGTGAAAAAACCTACTGATTTAACCCAATTAATGCAGGGAGAGAAGTAATATGAAACGTCTAATTTCTTGTGGTCTGTTGTTATTAATGTCGTCTGTAACTGCTCCTGCCGTCCGAGCCAAGACTATGGCAGTTAATCTCACAGGATTAAACAATACTGAGACATCACGCAGTCAGCTCACGCCTTTTAACCTAGTTGGACTGGCTTATCAAGGTTATTTCAAAGACCAAGGTATTCCTGGC